>JANOZG010000022.1:0-21718 GCA_031429275.1 Planctomycetota bacterium | reverse complement strand
AGGGTGAAACTGAATATATTGATTGCGGCTTTGAGGGAACGCTTTGATCGTGATAATGTTATATTGAGTTAATGCATAACGTTGTAAATCATTTTATATAATCTCTGTTTCCCAGGGTTTCTCACAGGTTTCATCGCCGTCGTTGTGTCAACGACCGCAATTCATTATTGGGAATATGTCGTGGCGGTGATAGTAACGCTGATATGGATGGCCTCTCGATTCAAAAGAGAATGGCGGCGGCAAGCAGCGCTTTGGATGGCCGGTGCCTGGTTGATCGCAGCGTTTATCGAATTGCCGTATCATGTGACACATTCGCTGGAGCCCGCGAAGACGCGGACAATCACGATCATCGGCGATTCTGTGACGGCCGGTGTTGATGGCGATGAAACGTCGGAAACATGGCCACGCCTTCTGGCTCGACAACATCAGGTTCACGTTCAGGATATTTCGCACATCGGAGAGACCGCGTTGTCGGCATTGAAGCACGCCCAAACGCAGTCCATTGAGTCAGCCGTCGTGGTTGTGGAGATTGGTGGCAATGACATACTGGGTTCCACGACAACTGCTGAGTTCGCTCGTGACCTTGAAGCACTGTTGTCGTATCTTGAATCACGTGATCGTCAGGTGATCATGTTCGAACTGCCGCTTCCACCATTTTGTCACGAATTCGGTCGCATTCAACGCACGGTGGCGGCAAGCTACAATGTAACGCTCGTACCAAAGCGAGTATTTCTGTCCGTCATTGCTGGCAGTGAGTCCACGCTTGATACGATTCATCTTTCTCAGTCCGGGCATCAGCTTATGGCCGATACGGTGTGGTATCTGGTACAAGATGCGTTTGCAGCCGTGAAATAAGGCTTCTCTGATCTTTAGGCGTCGACGCGGTCAATTCATCGGATTGACACCACCGGTTCATGGAGAGTACTCAATGCGACTATTGTGGGCGATGTTCTTGTGCGGCGTTCTGATGAACAACGATACTGTTTCCGCGGAAGATTCCGAGAAAGCCCAGCCGCATTCCGACGACCTTGCACAGAAAGTTGGCGAGCCGATCAAAGTGGCGAATGGCACTTTGGTTGTTGTGCAACAAACGAATGGAACTCCATCTTCAAACCAGCTGCTGATTCACTTTCATGGAGCAATTGAAACAACTCGCCGCGCACTGGCGCGCAGTGAATTTCGTGGAACATTGCTGGTTGTGAATTTCCCCGGCCTATCGTCGGCGTATTCGAAGCCGTTTGTCGATAACACCAGACTGCTGGAGGAGATCATTCGTCATGCGAAGACAACGACGGATGACAACGCCGAAACCCGGAGCCCACGAATCATCCTCTCATCATTCAGCGCGGGCTACGGGGCGATTCGGGAGATCCTGAAGTCGCCCGAGCACATTGAAAGAATCGACGCGATCGTCACTGCGGATTCCATCTATGCGGGCCTGGACGCTGAAACTCCGGCGCGAGTTGTCTCGACCGAAAACATGTCAGATTTTCTGCGATTCGCGGAACTGGCCGTCAAAGGCGAAAAACAGTTTGTGATGTCACACTCGGCACAAACCACGCCGTACGCAAGCACGACGGAAACTGCGGATTATTTGTTGCACAAGTTACAGATCAGCAGAGTCGCCGATTCTACGACCCAACGACCACTGTTCACACAGATGTCAAAGGCTCAGCAGGGTAAATTCACAGTGCTGGGCTTCAGTGGAGAAACCGGCCAGCATCACATGCAGCATCTTCATCAAATTGATTTGCTATGGAAGTCGCTTGACGAATTTGAATGAGTATGAGGCTGGATGACGCCCGATTGCCACTGAGGCAATCGGGCTCCCGAGTGATCAACTACGGCAGTGCCATGGTTTTCAGATTCTGTGGGCTATTTTCTGATTGAACCAGAATCAATGCGGAATGATCGTTCAGCTTGTCCATCTGGATAACGCCTGCCATGGATTCCACTTTTTCAAACCCCTGGCCAGCAACTCCGCCGCCACGCACAGGTTCGGTTAATCCCTTATTCTCTTTTAAACCAGCAGTTGAAATCTTCATCACGCCACGAGCGCTATTGCTCAGCAGCAAATACGACGCGCCATCCTTTTCGTAAGAGATCATGTCGAGCGGGCGGTTCATGTTGCCAAGTTCTGCGACTGTCGTGGCCTTCAGTTTTCCGCCTGACGCTTCAAGTTCCTTGACGGGGATGCGTACCAGTGGAGTGCAAACGTAGGCACCAAGAATATTGGGTTCGCCGTCGATCATGATCGGCACAAAGGTCCGCATCGCAGAACCGTCTTCTGATTTTCCATGAGCCGCATGGTAGATTTCGATGCCCATGCCTTTGTCTGATTCGCTAAACGGAAAATTCAGTTCACGAACAGTCGATGGCGATTCTTTGGTACTCAGGCCAGATACCAGGACTTTGTTTTCAAAATAGGCGATGTCCGTGATCGATTCCAGTCGTCGATTCATCTTGCGACGACCTTCGCCACTGACTTTATCTTCCGGTGCATTCGACAGGACCGCCTTTGCGAAACTGACTTCGTTCAGTGGAAGCGGCGTGATTTTTCCGCCGCCGTCAATTTTTACAACGGCCGCTTTGTCGTCAGCGGTCACAGCAACAAACGCCGATCCCGTGCGAGGGTTGACCGCCAGGTCATTGATCTCCACCTTTGCAGCGTGTAGCAGGTCACCGATCGCTTTTGGCAGATTTTCAATGTTGATTGACGCTTTTATGGCGTCGCCTTCTGTATCGCCCGTTGCGATTGCAAATATCGTGGCTGCCTTCGCATCGCCCACAAACAAAATGTCTTCCGGGCCGAATGCCAGATGAGTCGCCGACTTCATCTCCGGCGTGCCTTTTTCAAGCCCTCGAATATCTGCCGCATGTGTCGTTGAAGCTGCGAGAATCAGCAATCCCGCAAGTGAAAACACCTTTACGTACATCCTGAACTCCTTTGTGATCCGGGTTAAGCAGGCTTAAGTCAAATCTTGCAACCGGAGATTATCTCCGATCGAAAGAGGAAAGCAAACCCGCATCGAAATTGCCGGCAGTTGCTGGTGTATTGGGCATCAGGATCATCTGCTGGCTGACTTTCGAATGTTCCAGTTGCAACACGTCTTAGCACTTTGCGAATTGCGCTGAAGTACACAGCGAGCCTGCATTATCGGCATATTCACCCTCGCGTCCCCAAAAGGAAACACAAAATTACTCGCGTGTCCCTGGGATTCACCGGCATCGTTGCAATTGGGGAACTAGATTTGAAAAGTCCACCGTTACGTTAACGTGGTAAAGGGATTTCATCGCAACGTTTCCGCGACCTTTGTCGCTCTGAATCGTGAGTTGTAAGAGTGCCAAGCCCTGCTCCAACACATTCCGGATCTTCGACCACGCAATCGCGGACCACAGCGATCGCGCAGTCGCAGATTCTGACGATCAACCTGGAAGACTATTTTCAGGCCGGCGTATTTCATAAGTACATCAGCCCTCGCAACTGGTATCGATTCGAATCGCGGCTTCAAAAGAACACCGCAGACACACTCGCTTTACTTGACGAACACAACACCAAAGCAACCTTCTTCGTACTGGGATGGATTGCCGAACGGTATCCGGAACTTGTCCGTCAAATCGCGAACAGCGGCCATGAAATCGGCAGCCGAGGCTTCTTGCATCAACCGCTACTGAAGCTGAGTGAAGCGGCCCGCCGCGAAGACCTGGTACAATCGAAAGAATTGCTGGAAGATACAATCGGCCGCGCCGTGACGGGATTCCGCCTTTCTGATGGCTGGCTCAATCGACGAGACCTGTGGTTTCTGAATGAGGTTCAGGAAGCAGGATATCTTTACGATTCCAGCCTGATGCCTCGTCGACGTGATTTCTGGAGTCAGCCATGGCGACGTTTTGTTCATCAACACGAATGTCGCAGCGGCTCTCTCCTTGAAGTCCCTCCATCCACCTCACCTGTAAGCGGTGCTTGGATGCCTATTGCCGGCGGAAACTATCTGAGGCAAATGCCGGAAAACCTGATGCGGTCCGCCGTATTCAACTGGATCGAAAATGAATCTGCGCCGTTTGTCATGTACTTTCAGGTCTGGGAACTGGATGCGGATCAGCCACGCCTGAGTATGATGAGTCGCCTGGCGAAAGTTCGACACTATCGCAATCTGGGACTGTATCGCAAACTGCTGCCGCAGTATCTGCAGACAGCGAAGTTCACGTCGATTGCTGGCCACGCAAAGCTTGCGAATAGCCCCGTTCACGAATTAAATCGACAAACTTCTCTGGCGATGCATCCGCGTACTCGAAACCAATGTCCACAGCTTTGTGTTTCGGCACGGCAAATTGCTGAAGAGAACGCCACAACAAGAGTCAACTCGGGGTCGGATCGCATTCCGGTGACGCTGATCATTCCGTGCTACAACGAAGAATCTTCACTGCCGTATCTGCACCGCACTATGCAGCATCTCCGGCATACACTCTCAGCGAAGTGGGATTTGAAAGTCCTGTTCGTGGATGACTGCAGTCGCGACACTACGCATGAAGTTCTGCAAAGCCTGTTCGGCGACGACGCAGACATTCAGATCATGCGACATGAAACCAACAAAGGTGTGTCGGCGGCAATTCTGACTGGCATCAATGCCGCAAAAACTGATGTTGTCGCATCGATGGACTGCGACTGCTCGTATGATCCGCTGGAACTTCAACACATGCTGCCACTGATGACAAAGAATGTCGCAATGGTAACAGCATCACCGTATCACCGTGACGGAAAAGTCAGCAACGTTCCACGTTGGCGACTCGTCCTGTCGCATACCTTATCCATGATGTATCGACGTCTGTTGAAGCAGAAACTGTCGACATGGACAAGCTGTTTTCGCATCTATCGCAGGCTGCAGGTCATTGATCTGCCTCTGCATGAAAATGGCTTTCTGGGCACCGCCGAATTGGCTGCGCAGCTAAGTCTGCATGGACGCACGATCGTCGAACATCCGGCAACGCTTGAAGTTCGTCTGTTCGGATTCTCCAAGATGAAGACCGTTCGAACGATCTTCAGTCATCTGCGATTGCTTTCCAAAGTGTTCGTAGACAAGCGTCAACGCCTGCCCGGCTCACGTTGAGCAGCGCCAGCAAAACACTGTTTTCCAAAGCCTTCTGTTCTAAAGAAAGACCCAGCAATGACCGAACGTATCAACCTTCCATCCGATCAGGACTCAACTGGTCGCACTTTCGGACCTGAAGAACTGGAAGCAGTTCGTCAGTGTCTGGAAACCGGGACGCTCACAAGCACAAAGGGGAATTTTGTCAAGCAGCTGGAAACTTCGTTTGCCTCCAGGATTGGCGCTAAGTTTGCTTATGCCTGTTCAAGCGGCACTGCTGCGGTTCACTGCGCCGTTGCCGCACTGAACCCGGAACCTGGCGATGAAATCATTACGACGCCAATCACTGATATGGGCGCCATTACGCCGATTATCTACCAGGGCGCGATTCCGGTCTTTTGCGATGTTGATCCACATACCTACAACGTGACAGCGGCAACCATCGCCAGGTGCATCAGTCCCAAAACCAAAGCCATCATGGTGACACACCTGTTCGGCAATCCCTGCGACATGGCTGCCATTATGGAATTGGCAAACCGTCACGGTATCCCGGTCATTGAAGACTGTGCTCAATCTTACCTGACCACATACCGCGATCAATACGTCGGAACTATCGGCGCGATTGGTTGCTTCAGCCTGCAGCAGGGCAAGCACATCACTACCGGCGAAGGCGGCATTGTGACAACGAACGACGATGCACTTGCCCGTCGCATCTTCCTGTTTATCAACAAAGCCTGGGGCTACGGCGATGCCAATGCGGACCACTATTTTGTGGCTCCGAATTATCGCATGAGCGAACTTCTGGGCGCTGTCGCAGTGGCGCAGTTGACGAAGCTGGATGCTGTGGTTGAATCACGCGTTCGCACGGCGGCCCAGCTGACAACGGCATTGGCCGGGATCGCCGGAATTGAAACGCCGGAGATCACTGAGAACAGCGTGCATACATTCTGGAAGTACTGCCTGCGAGTTGACGAAAGTGTAATTCCGGGCGGCACTGTGGCTCTTGGCAAGGCGTTGCGAGATTCAGGGATTCTGTGTGCTCCACGGTACATTGTGAAACCTGCGTTTGAATGTCAGGTCATCAAGAATCAGGTGACATTCGGCACCAGCCGCTGGCCGTTCACATTGGCTCGACCAGAAGCCACCAACTACAGCCGTTGCCATTTCGAAGGCACATGGAACGCTCTGGAACATGTTCTCGTGCTGCCATGGAACGAGAAATACACCGATGTTCATATCGAATATCTCGCGTCGAACATTCGCAACGCGGTGAAGTCGCTGACGGCGACGGTAACGGTGTAATTTGGTGTTGCCACGTAGGACGGGACTCCAGTCCCGTCCTGATTCGAAACTGTCGGGACGGGTCTGGAGACCCGTCCTACATTCAAAACTACAAGATCCCAATGACCTTTGAAAGCCGGGGGGAATTCATTGGTCATTGGGTCTTTTCCAAACACTCCTATTAAAAACATGAGGCCACCTGTGATTAGTCGCATTGAACCAACTTTCGTCATCGTCGGTGCTGGCGGAATCTCTCGATCATACGCTCAGGCATTTGTGCTGGGGCTGCCGTACAAACTCGTCGGCGTAGCTGATATCCGCATCGAATCCGCACGCGAGGTTGCTGCGATGGTCGATGCGCCTGCCTACGACAACGTCGATCAGATGGTGAAGGAACTGAAGCCGACCGCAGCGATCGTCTGCACCCCACCATCAACTCATCCAGAAGTCTGTATTCGGTTGATGGAACAGGGCGTTCACGTGCTTTGCGAAAAGCCACTGGCCATTACAACAGAAGCCGCAATTCGGATGGCAGAAACGGCTGAACGCTGCCACGTCGTATTTTCAATGGGCTCAAAATTCCGCTTCGTCGCCGACGTCCAGAAGGCTCGCGAAATTGTGGATTCCGGAATCCTTGGCGAAATCATTCTTTACGAAAACACGTTCGCAGGATTCTGCGACATGTCGAAGCGCTGGAACAGCCAGCCAGCCATCAGTGGGGGCGGCGTTCTGATCGACAACGGCACGCATTCTGTCGACATTCTCCGTTTTCTGCTTGGCAACATCACAGAGCTGCAGGTTGTCGAAGGCAAACGCATCCAGAATCTGCCGGTCGAAGACACGGCTCACTTATTCGTCCGCACGGAAAGCGGCGCGATGGGAAACATCGATCTGTCATGGAGCCTGAACAAAGTCCGAGCGGACTTTATCAGCCTGTACGGATCAAAAGGAACATTGTCAGTCGGCTGGAAAGAGTCCAAATACAAACTGGCCGATCAGAAGGAATGGACCGTCTTCGGAAACGGCTATGACAAGGTCGCCGCATTCGGTAACCAGATCAGGAACTTCGGAGGCGCAATCTGCGGCATCGAGGAGCTCATCATCACTCCAGCCGATGCCATTGCATCGGTACGGGTCATTGAAACAGCGTACGCGGCTCTGCAGACTGAGCAGTGGCACAAGGTGGCTCCTGCAGCGCAGTTTCGTCGTAAGGTAGGACAATTGGTAAATGGCAACTAGGGATTGAGTGTTCAGTTTTCAGTGTTCGGTTTTCAGTAAGAAAAACAGTTCAATGAACGCTGAACCAGACCCGCTTAGCATGTTGGCGTTCCAACGCCTTCGCGTTTCTGAAGACTGAAGACTGAAGACTAATCCATATGGCCCGCATTCATCCTACCGCGATCATCGAATCCAATGTGCAGCTCGGCGAGGGTACATCGGTCTGGGACAACGCGCATATACGGCGTGATACAGTCCTTGGCGACGAATGCATCGTCGGTGGCAAGTCGATGATCGCTTACGAAGTTCGGATCGGACATCGCGTCAAAATCAATTCCAACGTCTATATCTGTAACGGCGTCACCATTGAAGACGGCGTGATGATCAGCGCGGGGACGATTTTCACGAATGATCGATTTCCTCGTGCGACAATGCCGGATTTGAAACAGCTGCGTTCTTCAGAGCCTGATGAGCACACTTTGACGACACTCGTTCGTGAAGGCTCAACGATTGGAGCCGGCTGCATCATTGGATGTAATCTGGAGATTGGCCGTTGGGCAATGATTGGCATGGGCTCTATCGTGACGAAATCCATTCCGGATTTCTGCCTCGCGATCGGAACTCCAGCGCGAGTCGTCGGCGTGGTGTGCAAATGTGGTGAGCCGGTGCATCGGTTTAGCGAACATGATTCAACGACGGCAGTGCAGGCCACTTGTCAGTGCGGACTGTCCTATTCAATCAACGGACATACGGTAGTCGAAGCAGAAGCGGCCGTTGCCGTTTGATTCCTTTACCTTGTTCCGAGGCTCCAGCCTAGGAACGCACCGCACACAAGGCTCATGCCTTGCGAGTGGCATCGGAGGCGGGAGCCTCCGGACATTGCGTTCCAGGGCTGGAGCCCCGGAACGAGGAATTCAGGGCTGGAGCCCCGGAACGAAAAAACGAAGAACATGAATATGACCTCTAAATCGCAAAACTGGGCAGTCCTTGGCGGCGGCATTCTTGGGATGACGCTTGCTCTCAAACTTCGGCAGCAAGGCCACAAAGTCACACTATTCGAAAGTCGTTCGAATCTTGGCGGCCTCGCTGACGCATGGACGATCGGCGACGTCACGTGGGACCGACATTATCATGTCACGCTCATGTCTGACATGCTGGCTCGCGATGTTCTTAAGGAACTCGAGCTCGAAGACCAGATGCAATGGGTCGAAACCAAGACCGGCTTCTTCACGGACGGCCAACTGCACTCGATGTCGAACACAGTCGAGTTTTTGAAATTTCCACCTCTACGAATGATGGACAAACTGCGTTTGGGCGGCACAATCGCCTATGCGGCACGAGTCAAAAACTGGAAGAAACTGGAGAACATTCCTGTTGGCGACTGGTTGACGAAACTCTCTGGCAAACGCACATTCGATAAAATGTGGCTGCCGTTGTTACGATGCAAACTAGGCGAATGCTGGCGTGAAACATCAGCCGCGTTTATCTGGGCCACAATCGCACGCATGTACGCCGCTCGCCGCACCGGCCTGAAGAAAGAAATGTTTGGCTACTGTCGTGGCGGTTATGCGGTCATTCTCGACAGATTCACTAAGAAACTGCACGAGCTTGGCGTCGAAATTCACTGCAACGCGGCCGCAAAAAGCGTTCGCACCGGCATTGACGGACGCGTGACCGTTCAATTCGCAGATCATGACCGCGTCTTTGATCAAGTCGTCTCGACACTGCCAGCACCCGTCATGAGTCGCCTCTGTCCGGATCTGACGAATCAGGAAAAATCGCTCTTCGACGGTGTGCGTTATCATGGCATCGTCTGCGCCTCCGTGTTACTGAAGAAGAGCCTGTCGCCTTTCTATGTCACAAACATTACGGACCCTGGTTATCCATTCACGGCCGTGATTGAAATGACTGCATTGATCGACAAACAGGAACTTGATGGACATGCTTTGGTCTATCTTCCTCGCTATGTGGCACCGAACGATGAGCTCTTCGATCACAGTGACGCTGAGATTGAACACGATTTCATTTCCGGCTTGCAACGTATGCATCCGACACTGTCACTGGCGGATATCAAGGCCGTTCGAATTTCCCGAGTTCGCCATGTCTTTGCGTTGTCGACGCTGGGGTACTCGGACCGATTGCCGCCGATCGTGACATCCGTACCCGGACTGTATTCATTGAACTCTGCACACATCGTGAACGGCACATTGAATGTAAACGAGACGATTAAGCTCGCAAATGACTTCGTTGCTGGTGTGAAAAACTTGCCTATCGTCGGACGGCCTTCTCGAGCGATCGAATTGTGTGGAGTTGGATAAACCACTCGTTCCGTGGCTCCGGCCTCGGAACACACTGTACACAAGGCTCCAGCCTTGCGAGCAGCACTGGAGGCAGGAACCTCCGAACATTACGTTCCTGGGCTGGAGCCCCGGAACGAGACCAAACCAACGATTTACAATTCCCTATTTACTGTTCGCAAAAACGCCATGACCAAACCCATCGCCAGCCTTTCCCTCGACCTTGACAATAAATGGTCGTACATGAAAACTCACGGCGACGCTGGCTGGGACAAATACCCCACGTATCTGGACCTTGTCGTCCCGCGATTTCTCAAAGTTCTGCATGAACGTGATCTGAAGATGACCGTGTTCATCGTCGGACAGGATGCCTCGCGCGAGGAGAACTTTGAAGCACTGGCGTCCATCTCTGCGGCCGGGCATGAAATCGGCAATCATTCATTCAACCATGAACCTTGGCTGCATCTGTATTCTGAAAAGGAACTCGTCAGTGAGTTCGCAAAGACCGAGGAGCATCTGGAACGAGTGACTGGGCAATGTCCGATCGGCTTTCGCGGGCCCGGTTTTAGTTTCTGCGATCTGCTCCTGCGGATCATGATTCGTCGCGGCTACAAATATGACTGTTCCACATTTCCGACTTACCTCGGCCCACTCGCACGTATGTATTACTTCATGTCGACGCGATTGACGAAAGAACAGCGAGCCGAACGAAAACAACTCTTCGGAAAGTTCAGCGAAGGTTTCCGACCGTTGAAACCATTCGAATGGACATTCCCTGAAGGCAAACTGACCGAAATTCCCGTCACCACGATGCCTTTGTTCAAAGCACCAATTCACGCCAGCTACATTTTGTATCTCGCACAATTCTCAAAACCGCTGGCAAAGACCTACTGGCACATGGCACTGACGATGTGCCGAGCTGCGGGAGTTGGTCCATCACTGCTGTTGCATCCTTTGGACTTCATGGGCTGCGAAGACGACCGTGACCTTGCGTTTTTCCCGGCCATGGGCCGTCCTGCCGAACCGAAAATTGAACTGGTGGCATGGATGATCGACACGATGAAACGCCACTATGACATTGTCCCGATGAAAGATCATGCGGCGGCGATTTCGAGGCGGAGGACGCAAGACAAATCGTCGAGCGGAGCGACGGCAGCCTTCCGTAGTTCTCGTTAGTCAACTTGCTGCATCTTCATGACTGTGAATTTTCATGACACCGCCGCCTTCCCATAGAAACGTCTTCCTTGCGACAGTCATTCTGTCGCTGGCAGCGACGTTTTGCCTTTGGAAGAGCGACGATGACCGCACGCTGCATCCTGACATCGCACACGCCACAAACTCTGCACAGAACCTGTTGGCCGGCAATGGTTTCAGCACTGACATCATCTGCTACGAACAGCACTACCAGCAGAACGTGTCGCCTGCGAAACAGACGGTTTTCCCATTTGGCTATCCTTCGATGATTGCCGCACTGGGGTCACTTGGAGTTCCCTTGCGCACAGCCGCACAAGCTCTGTCACTCAGCGGTTTTTTTTGTGTGCCGCTTCTGATATTCGTGGCGGCTCGAAGAATGGGGCGCACCCCGATCACGGCCATGTTGCTGGGACTGTTATGGCAGTGTGCTCCGATGAACTGGTACAACATTCGTGAGAAACAGACAGAATCGCTGTTTGTTGCTTTCACGCTTGGCAGCATGATTCTGCTTTTTGCAAAAGACCACAGAACTAGTCGATTTGTGCTCGCCGGCCTTTATGCAGCAATAGCCTGTTCACTGCGTTATGCGGGAGTCTTCTGGTTACTCACCGTCGGACTCATGATGGCTCCGGGAGTCCTTCGAAACTGGAAACAGGCTCTGAGTGAAGCTACGTTGTTCTTCGCTGTTCCCGGAGCAGTTGTGTGCGGGATGTTCATCCGAAATCGTATGATCATTGGTGAACTTAGCGGCGGAATCCAGGGACTCACCACGAAATCATGGCGCCTGACATGCGAAAACGTCTACTACGCATTTTCGAGACTCACTGGACTGGATCAGAATGACTTGCAGTGCGGCCATCCGGCAGAATCACTTTTCGCGCTCGGACTCATCGTCGGCTGCACGTTGGTCCTGATTAGCCTCGTGCGACAACGAAAGACACTCTCGGGATTACGGGCCGAATATTCTATTGGTCGCGCGGCTTGTTTTGCATACATCCTTGTCACAACGGCACTCCTGGCATGGTTGGAAAAGACGACATCCGTCAACCTTTCGCCGCGAATGATCCTGCCACTGATTCCTTTCATTTTGCTGGCAGCTGCGGACGTCATTGCTTTCGCGTCTGATGGATTGAAGGAATCCCGGACACGGCGATACACCGCTGGAGGTGCGGCAGCAGTATTGCTGGTCGGTGCCCTGATCGCTCAGCACGATGCATATCAGGAAGTCAAAAATCAACCCGAAAGACTGGGCCTTGTGCGGGATATTTTGTCTGCTTCAGTCTATCGGTCTGATTTTCTGGATCCACACACTGCGCACAACTGGAATGCAGAAGAATCCTGTTCAGCCTTGCAGCTCATTCAAGGCAAGCGAGTTCTCACGAATGAAGACCACATGCTGGCCGAAGTTACCAGCTCAGGTGCGCTTGGCCTGACGCCAAAAGTCTACTCAACGCGGAAATGGTCAAACGACGAAGTCGAGACACTGGCGCGACAGCAGGGCATAGAAGTTGTCGTGCTGTTTACGTCACTTACGCCCAGAGATTCGAATGACTTCTTCGATGCCTTGATTGCAGACCGCGCAGATGAAGCTCTGCCGCCCTGGCTAACTCCTGTATTTGTGATTTCCAATCTGCGTCTTTATCGCGTTGAAGCCAATGCACCACAATTGTCTATGACTGCGGATCGCTGAGACAGCCAAAAAAAGCCTCTGAGATCTGCCAATAGTCTTTTCGAATACGCTGTTTAAACAAAATACGTTTGTCAATAGGTTCCCAACGATGTCGACAATAGCCGTTCCTCAACCTTTTTCTGCTGGTGACTCATCGAGCCTCCGCCCCTCTGGTGTCAAGGTGGCCATGAACTGGGTAATTTATCGATTGCGAATCTTCACGCCGCTGATTCGATATTCCCTGCATCAATTGCAGTTTGTGCTGATGTCGTGGTATCGCAGTCCGGCTGACATGAAATTGATGCGAACAATCTATCGTGAACGCCGACCGCTTCTCCAGCCTCTGGAGTCATTCAATATTCTGGCACTGGCGCGCGCGCAGTCACAACTGGACGGAGATATGGCGGAAGTGGGTGTTTATCAGGGATCCAGCGCTCGCATGATCTGCACGGAAAAAGGGACTCACCATTTCTGGGGTTTCGATACTTTTGCTGGTCTGGCCGACGTCGGAAACCAGGACACTCATAATGGCGTTAAATTTTTTCGGGCCGGACATTTTGCTGCAGACTACGAAACGACAGCCGCCTATCTCAAAGAATTCGACAATGTGCAACTTGTGAAAGGGTTCTTTCCTGAGTCTGCCGAGTGTGTGGCGGATCGAAAGTTTTCGTTCGTACACCTCGACGTTGATACCTATGGCAGTACGCTGGCGTCAATGCGATTCTTCTGGCCGCGTCTGGTGGATCGCGGCATCATCATGACGCATGATGCACATTCCGACGGCGTTGTTCGCGCTATTGCAGAGTTCACCGCTGAGACAGGCGCACGTGCCATCAGCAGCGCCTGCAGTCAGGTGATTCTGACCCGATGAAAACGCCATTCCGCCGAACCGAATTATTCGTCCCATCGCGACATGATTGAAAGTCATCCGAATGTCATCTCTACGAATGCTGTGTGTTTTTGGAACTCGCCCGGAAGCCATCAAGATGGCACCGTTGGTCCTCGCTGCTCAACGAAATGCACGAGTAAAACCAATCGTTTGCCTGACTGGGCAGCATCGCGAGATGCTCGATCAAGTCGTCAGGTATTTCGGCCTGCGAGTCGACCATGACCTGAATCTCATGCAGCCGAATCAGTCATTGTCAGATCTGACAGCTCGCTGCCTGCAGATGCTGTCGGCGAAGATTGCAGAAACCAAACCAGACTGCATCGTTGGTCAAGGTGACACTACGACCGCACTGTGCGCCAGTATGGCAGCATTCTTCGCGCGGATTCCGTTTATTCACGTAGAGGCCGGTCTGCGAACAGACAGTATTGATTCACCATTTCCTGAAGAATTCAACCGCCGAGTCTGTTCATTGACGACCGCTCTGCACTGCGCGCCGACAGAGGCCGCTCGACAGAATCTGCTGCGTGAGAATTACAATCCAGACGATGTCGTTGTCACCGGAAACACGGTGCTTGACGCTCTTAAGTTATCCGTGCAACAGGAACGCCTGAATTCATTTATGTGGGTGCAGAAACATCCGGATATCGCTGGACGACCCATGGTTCTGATTACTGCACATCGTCGCGAAAATCATGGCGATGGCATTCGTAATCTCTGTACAGCCATCGGACGTCTGGCCGCCATGTTTCCAAAGGTGCAGTTCGTGTATCCCGTGCATTTGAATCCCAATATACGAGGGCCTGTGCATGAGATACTATCAAACCGAAGCAACGTGCATCTGATTCCACCGGCCGATTATCCCGAGTTCATCTGGCTCATGGATCAGGCGACTTTGATTCTAAGCGATTCCGGTGGCGTGCAGGAGGAAGCACCATCGCTTCGTAAACCCGTTCTGGTGACTCGCGAAACCACCGAACGGCCAGAAGCACTTGCCGTCGGAGCCACAAAGCTGATTGGCACCGACCCGAATCGAGTTGTTCATGAAGTTCACGAACTGCTGACAAACCGTGATGCTTATGCGGCTATGCAGGTTGATGTAAATCCCTATGGAGATGGTCGAGCGGCTGAACGGATCATCGAACTGGCCTGTGCCAGGTTTGCTCGAGATGCTGTAATCGCCTGAGTGCTGAAAGAGCGTTCACGTTGACGGTATAATCTGCTGGGCAATTGAACGAACCCTCATTCTCGCAACACAAAAGCAGGGCACAGACTTCGCTGGACGTGATGCGATTGCGACTCTTCAGGTGGAAAATGTTGCGTCGCTGTCAGACGTAATTGTCCAGATTATTTCGACTATAGAATGCTTTGGTCTTCAGCCTGGCGATGGAAAAGACCCGGTGCTGCTGACAACGATCCCACACAGCGGGCCGTCAGCGAATGTCGGACGCCAAAAAAACAGCGACGCACTCTTGCTCTGATTCTCTCTGTGGAAGGTGTCCATCACAGCCGGGGGTTACGATCTCAAATTCAGAAGCTAAACAATCACGACTGGCGATCGGCCGGTACTGTCGTCTGGAACTAAATCTATCGCGGCAATCTTCCTGGTTGGCTGATCAAGGATTTCGCATGTCTGAAGTCTCGCATCTGTCATCTCGAACAACCGGTACCACGGTCGGTGGCCCCAACATCACTGTGATGCAGATCAGCAATGGTCCAGACGAACGTGCCGTGGTGTGTATTACCGGCTCCGGGACCGGAGATTGGAACAGTGCCACAAGACTGAATGTGTTTCGTGACCAGCTCGCCAACAGGTTTGCACAGCACGGGATCTGCAAAGTGATTTCTCAGCAAACGCGCGACACGATGCCACTCACTTCCCAGAGAGCTGGTTAACATAGAGTTTCACGTTATGTGTCGAGCGACCACCGGCGACGATGTCGAGCCGGCCGTCACCTGTCAAATCGGCGACTACCAGATCTTCGGTGGCGATTCCGCCTTCATCAAGAATCTGCTTCTTCCATTCCGAACCGTTCGATTTAGAAGCATAGTAAACGTTCACTCCAAATTTGTGCGGTGTGTCGCTGTGTCCGAATGCGATTTCGTCCGTTCCATCACCGTCGAAGTCTGCAGTCCACAACGCATGACCGCGAACAAATCCGCTGTCAATCACGTGTCGCTTCCACGGCGCGCCGGCTTCGGATTGCAAATACACTGACAGTTGCGTCCCGTGCATTGGTTCCACAGACGTCAGAAAGCGTCCACCTCCAGCCAGCCGACCAACTTTCACTTCACCGGCACCGTTGAGATTTGGATCATCAGCGCCGGTCGCGCCGTCTGCCAGATGTTCGCGCTGCCACTCAGATTCTTTGCGCCGAATCAATGACAGCCCTTCGCGGCTGGCGGTGATGGTGTCGATGGAGTTATTGCCATCGTAGTCGATGTGCCAGTGATTGTGCATGCGATTGAGTTCTGAATCCAGAATAGTGCTTGTCCAGCGGCTGGTGCCCGGACTTTCCGGGATCTCGAAGGCAAGCAATCGAACTCCGTTGCCAGTACTCGCATTTAATGGCGAGATCACCAGTTGCGGCGATCCTTTTCCAAGGACATCGGCCCAACGAATGCGATGCACGTTCGTCTCTTCACCAATGGCAGCGACTGTCCAAAGTGCTTCTGGATCGCTGCCACGATGAATCCAATGCAGCGTTCCCGTCTTTGTCCATCCCGCAGCGATCGCAAAATCCACAAGTCCATCGCCGTCAATGTCGTGCGGTGCGATGCTGACGTTGTCGAGCGGTGTCTGGTCCTTGAGAATCACATGTGCGGCCCACGACGGTTGCTCGTACCAGATGACTCGATTCTCAGTCAGCGCGACGATGTCGGAATCTCCGTCATTGTCAACATCGGCGACAGTCACGGCGTAGCAGACTTTGCCCACGTTGTCATCAATCGTTTTCGCTTCGAAAGACGGAATACTATCGTCTGCCTGGACAACAAGGCCAATCATCGACAGCCAAATGAATGCATTGAATCTGATCATGGCAGGACTACTCCTCGTGAAATCGGCGGTGCCATAGAGTACAATGTTAACGGTTGCACGGCGCAGCATAACAGGCAGACACGTTCCAGACATCACATCGAAACGAGAAGCCGTCCTTCATTCTACAAAATCCTGAATGGTTCCACTGCGACACGATGACACACGACGGACCGCATATTCGCACGGATGTTCTTACCGGCCAACAAGTCATCGTTGCGCCCCGTCGTTCGCAAAGGCCTTCTTCCAGTCTTCAAGACCCCATTCTGGACAATTCAATCGATCCGTTTGCGGAAGGTAACGAGGACGATACGCCGGGCGAACGATTTGCTGTCAGAACTGCTGAATCCTCGGCGAACGGGCCGGGCTGGCAACTGCGAGTCGTGCCGAATCGATATCCCTCAGTGGAGGCTGAAGTCACCTTCTCTGCCCCAAAGCTCGCGTCAGGATTCACTCCAGTTAAACAGACCGACGCGGCCGATGCTGTGACATTCTTCCCGGGTCGGCCAGCGATCGGACAACACGATGTGGTGATTGAATGTCCGGACAGCCGCAGCCGAATGATCGAGTTGTCTGTTCCAGAGGTTCAACAGACTTTTATCGCATGGCGAACTCGCATCCGGCAATTGAGGGAAACTCCATCGATCTGCAGCGTGGCGATATTCCGCAATGAAGGATTCAGCGCCGGTGCGTCTTTGGCTCACTGCCATTCGCAAATCGTCGCAACAACAGAATTGACGCCACTGGATGTCCGGCGACACGAACTGTCGAAGAAACATCATTCGAATACGGGGCGTGATCTTGTGCAGGATTTATGGCAGGCAGAACGCCAGCATCAGGCCCGAGTGATTAGGGAGACTTCGCTGTTCGGAGTCTACTGCCCGTTTGCGTCGAGGACTGCATGGCAAGTTCGCTTTCAGCCTTTGGACTTGCAACCAAAGTCGCTGACTGAAGCCTCTGACGTAGTGTTGCTTGATTTGGCGATGCTATTGAAAACAGCGTTGACGAGTCTCGAGCAAGTTGTGGGCGGACCGTTCGCATTCAATTTGACGTTGTCGCATTCTCGTATTGATCAGTCACCGGCGTTTTCATGGTATCTCGATTTGATGCCGCGAACTGGTCGTGTGGCCGGGTGGGAGTTGCTGACGAATATGGACATCATCACTGTGATGCCCGAAACCGCTGCAATGATGCTACGACAACCGATGACCAGTTAGCGAACGGTCACGACCGAACTGGCACCAGTGCGCCGGACTTCGCTGGAGAAACGGATGGAGTCACTGCTGCAGGTTGAGTCGCCTCAAACAAGCCACGAATCGTTTCCATTCGAGCTCGATTGACGCCCAGATCGGACGTACCAATGCGGGAGGCCGATCGGAAGTGGATTCGGCCAGACTCCGGCTCGTAATAGAATTCGACATCATCCACAAACCGAAACACTGCGCTCCTGAATTCGACTCGCAGATACGTCGGTGTCATCTCGATGATTTGAGTTCGAGGCATCCGCATTACGACAGACTCCAACGCACCAATTGGGTCGTGGGATCCGGGAGAAACCGTGAATGGTGCAATCCAGTGCTCACGGTCTTCAGCCTGAGTCGAAACGCAATTCGGCGAATTTTGGCATGCAGCGAGCCGTCCGTCACGGATTCCCAAATTCAACGGCGGCGACGCTAGAACGCTGAGCAGCAGCAGGCAGGCCGAGCCCCCTACTATGGTCAGCATCAAAACGATAATCGCCGTCAGCACTTTACGTCTCCACATGAGAGTTGCTCTGTTATTTCCCTGTCGATTGTCACTTACTACTTAAGAGTTCGCAGGCAATTTGTAGTCGGATAACCGAATCCTTGCCAGACTATTAACCCATTATCCAGCACTTCGTTGCGGTCAATCGGCAGAAAACTCAAGACTGGTTGCCGCAAGTGAGGTCAGAGGCCAAATGCGAGTCAGTTCAGCTTCAGAGATTCGTGACGGCTCCCGGCCGCTTGTGAAGCCACGCGGACGAACACAACGTCGAAAACCAGCCTGCTTTTGCTTTCGCGCAAAATGAGGGAACCCGTGACGAATTGCGTAGACTGTTCTACACTCTGCCGCTGACAGACCACTTTGATTCAGTTATTCCCAACATCGCAAGAACAGAATCCATGAAAGCCATTCGACTCGAAGAGCCAAAGAATTTTCAGTACGTAGACATTGCCGACCCTGGTCAGCCGGGTCCGGGACAGGTGCTTGTGCGGACACATCGGATGGGCGTTTGTGGCACAGATTTAAGTGGTTGGCTCGGCAAGTTTCCGTTCTTCAAGTACCCACGCGTTCCTGGCCATGAACTGGGAGTCGAAGTTCTGGCAGTTGGTGATGGGGTCTCCAACGTTGTTACCGGCGATCGTTGCAGTGTTGAACCGTATATGAACTGCGGCAAGTGTTTCGCATGTCGTCGAGGTCAGGGGAACTGCTGCTGCACGTTGAATGTCATCGGCGTGATGGTCGATGGCGGATTGTGCGAGCGTTTTTTGATTCGAGCTGACAAACTTCATCCGTCAAAGAAGCTGTCTTATGAACAGCTCGCGTTGGTTGAAACGCTGGCGATCGGCTGTCATGCCACAGATCGTGGTGCATCAAAAACCGGCGATCATGTGCTGATCATTGGGGCAGGGCCAATCGGGCTTGCCACGCTGGAATTCACACGACTCACCGGTGCGACGGTAACGGTCATGGATATGGTACCTTCACGACTCGAATTCTGCCGAAAGAATTACGGCATTGAACACACGATTGAATTCAAAGGCGATGGCAGTGAACTGGAGCAGATGAGAGCCATCACCGGCGGCGACATGTATCTTGTTGTCACCGATGCCACTGGTAACAAGCACTCCATGTCATCTGCCATGAAGTACGTGGCTCATACAGGATCGTTGGTGTATGTCGGGATTACAACAGAAGAGGTTTCGTTCCTGCATACTGCGTTGCATCGTCCAGAAATGACGCTAAAAGCATCACGCAACGCATTGCCAGCGGATTTCACTCGCATCATTGGCCTGATCGAAGACGGCACAATCAACACAACACCTTGGATCACCCATCGCACTCCGTTCCAGAACATGGTGGCAGAATTCGAATCCTTCACTCGACCAGAAACCGGTGTGCTGAAAGCAATCGTGGATGTTTCCGAGGCATGATGAAACAGACCTGATTCCGAAGCTTCAGACCAGGAACACACTGCTTTGCAGGCTCCCGCTGACTGGGTTCTGACTTCAGGCGTCAGTCGGCGGCCTTGACTGCGATTCTTCACTCTGTCGTTCGCCAAAGACCAATCGTATGTATCAAATCACCCGTCGGTCAGCGTTGTCGTCTGCTGCAGGAGTTTTCTTTATGAATTCAGTATGCGCCGCGGATCGAAACAGTAAGTTCGAAAAAGCCGTTTCAATCTTGCAGCAATCCGTCGCCAGCGGACAAGTGCGGGCAGCAGCGATTTTCGTGCAGTCCGGCGAAACGCAACTCAATGAGTCATTCGGAGACGCGAAGACTCCGGATGCCTCTTTTCTGCTGGGCTCAATTTCAAAGCCTATCGCCATGACGGCTCTCATGACTTTGTTTGACAAAGGCCTGTTAAAGGGGCATTGCAGGCACCCCGGATTTTTGAACCGGGCACGAAATACGAATACTCCAGCATGGCAATTCTGCTCGCCGCTGAAATTGCTCAGCGGCTGTCCGGGGTAGACATCATTACGCTTGTCGATCAAACGGTCCTGCAACCACTGGGTATGAAACACTCGGCGCTGGGAGTCGGGAATCTGAAGGCGGATCAGATGATGCCATGTCAGGTAGAATTTGGCGCTCTCGAATCCGGCGGCGGATCAGTAGATTCAAAGAACTGGGATTGGAACAGTTCGTTCTGGAGAAAGCTTGGCGCGCCGTGGGGAGGATTGCAGGCGTCGGCTGCGGATGTTGGTAAATTCCTGCAAGAGTTCCTGCATCCGACAGGCAAGTTGTTCAGGTCCGAAGTTGGCAACTTAATGATTCGCAATCACAATTCCGCCGGAATCGAATCACGCGGGTTGGGCTTTGACGTCGGAATGGAATCATCCTGTTCCGGCTGTTCACCATTAACCTTCGGACATACGGGTTCGACGGGGACAATCGCCTGGGCCGACCCTGTGCGCGACTTGATCTGTGTTGTCCTGACGACACTGCCGGCCGGAGCTTTGCCAGTCGCTGAGCACCCTCGACAGCGGGCGTCGGCTTGTATCGACGCAGCCTGCAGCTTGTGACAATAAGCACTCGTGCGTAGTACTTTCACAAAACTCGTCTAACCTCTTATTCCGCACCCCCTTGCGGAATCAAGAAATTGGTCCAAACCATGGAGGTCGGCGAGTTTTCGAAAACGCTGGCCGTCAGGTCGAGGCGGCAGTCTCCTGCTAAGGATCGGGGCGGGGGTCAAGAAGTTCAGACGCTTCAAGATGTTTCGTTGGCGGGTTGTCAGTCGAGTCGGACAGACTTCGCGGAGAAAGGGCGAGCGGTGGTAAACCAGAATTGTATAATTCGCAAACGATCGCAGCAGCTTCTCCGTCGTCGTCCGCTGGTCCACCAGCGGAGCATCTTCGGGGGTATTCTCACGATACGCACGCTGCAGCAGAAAATAAGTCGTCAGGCCGATCATCATGAGAAACATCAGCGATGCATTAAACGACCACTCGAAGCGATGCGTCGGTTGGCGAGCACCCCGGACGGCCGGAGTCGCTGCAGCCTTCTGTTGCGCAGCGAGACACGGCTTTTTCTCGGCAGGCGTGAGTGCCTTCAATCCCCATTGGAAGTACTTCGCCGCCTGCTTTGTGCCGAAGACTCGAGCGATCCGTTTCGAGATTGGCGCCTGATCCGTTCCACGCCGACCAATCGCCACACTGGCCGCGATCGGAGTCAGTTCGGCCCTGATCTTTGCAATCTGTTTCTCTCGCTGTTTGCGGACCACTTTCTGATCGGCCGTGCTGAACACGAAAATCACGCGAGCCGCGATGCTTTGCCCAGACGCATCATCATGAAACTCATGCCTGA
>JANOZG010000021.1:0-29379 GCA_031429275.1 Planctomycetota bacterium | reverse complement strand
GTGACATCTAAGCCAGACTCCTTCCAAGGCTGAATCCTTCTCAGTCCGCACGCCACATGCGGGAGTCTGGCTTTTTTCATATTCCCCCTTTTTCCGCTACCCCAGTCTTTTTCCTCCTAAAAATCCTTAACGGCGTTGCCCGGAGGGCCGACATATCTAATGCCGGTGGCGTAAGCCACCGGTATGCGAATACACTGAATCTAAGGCCCGGAGGGCCGACACAATCGAGAATGTGTCGGCCCTTCAGGCCTGAAACGCTGTGTTTTCCGCAATCCGGTGGCTCACGCCACCGGCAGAGGATGTGCCGGGCTTCCAGCCCTGATGAAAATGCTCAACTTCTAAACCGACGCCTGCGATTGTCGTTATACCGCAAAACTTCTGCGGCATGCATCGTGAAACTATTTCAACGAATTCATCCCTGCCTACTCACACCGCCCGCCCGCGATCGCAGTCATGAGAGAACTCTTTGAACCTCTTCCATTGTCGCGATCCGTCTTGAAGGCTCTTTGACCAGGCAGGCTGTTGCGAGCGTCACAAACTTCGACAAGCGTTCCTCATCAGGGATCGCTTCAGGCGGTCGTTGAGATGACAGAATCCGGCTGATGACTTCTCTGTCGTCGTCCCCTTCGAACGGTGCTCTGCGTGTGGCAAGGAAATAGAGCAACGCCCCAAAGCCGTAGATATCCGTGCGTGCCGAGATGGTTCCGAATGCAGAAGAAAGCTGTTCCGGAGCCAAGAAACCAGGAGTGCCGCCGCGAGTTGCGATGATTTCATCGCTCGAACGGCTGAAGCCAAAGTCCGTCAACACGAAGTCATGTGGAGCACGACGCAGAACGTTGCCAGGCGAAATGTCGCCGTGCAGAATTCCGGCCTGATGCAGCGAAATGATTGCATCGCAGATCTGTGATGCGCAGGATTGGACTTCCGAAACCTCAAATGATGAGTCCTGGATCGAGTCCGTCAGATTCGGGCCATTAACCAGGTCCATCACAAGAAGCGGCGCGCCGGAAGGTGCCCGTCCCCAGCCATGATGGCGAATGATGTGACGATGTGAGATTTGCTGCGCCTTTTGAGATTCCTCGATCAACGCTCGAACGGCGACCTCGTGATGCCAGAATTTTTTGTTGAGATATTTGACCGCGACCAGCCTGTCCATGGTCCTCCATTGCGCGCGATACACTCGCCCAAAACCCCCGCGACCGATCAGCGCTTCGAGCTTCAGTTCCTGATAACCAATCGACGGGCCCATCTGCCCGAGAACCTGATCAGGCTTCGATGTTCGCTCGCGGCGATGCTCTTCAAGAGCCGTGGCCGATTCATCGACGGCGCCCGCATTGAGGCTCGCCAGAGACGGCTTTTCAGAATCGTACGCCACTTCAAAATAGTCGGCCAGTTGTCCTCGAATGCGCTGCATTGCCCGACGAATGGTTCGTTCCGAACAGTCCATCCGCAATGCGATGGCACCGAGTTCATCTCCCTGAAGGCGATACGTCAGGATCTCACGATCGGTTGGCTCAAGGCGGCTGAGCAACACCTCGATATCATGTGTCAGTTGAGCGGCATCCTGAGGAGTTGGCTCCAGTGAAACGAACTCCTGCCAGTGATCGTCGTTGGTCGGTGACGTTTCCCTTGCCAAACTGCGACGGTCAGCCAGTTGACGTTGAGCCTGTCGCTGCAGTTTTCTCAGCGTGAACGTCGCAAGCAGCGGCCAGAGGTTGTCGTCATCCGGTATTTGGAACCTACTTCGATTGGCCGCCACGAAAAAGCTTCGCCAGGCAGAAAGGACAATGTCGCCTGCATCAAGCCGACGTGCCAGCAACCGCGAAAGTCGGCTCTGCGCCAGCGCGGTCAGTCGCAGCATGTACCGATCAACCAGTATCTGCGCCGCTCGCTGGTTTCCGGACTTCCAGAGCTTCAGAAGCTCTGCATTGGAATCGTCTTCGATTGGCATCAATGGGACTCAGAAAAATTCTGCAAAATCTTGTCCGGTGGATCATACGGTTCTGCATTCACATTTTGTCAGGGCGTTTTTCGTCATTCTCGTTTCACGGCAAGCCGACGGCATTCATTGCTTTCAGCCTTGCTGCACCGTCGCTTTCGGCTTGCTGTGGAACAGTCAAGTTTTGTAATGGATCAGGAGTCGAAAGATGGCCATGGTTGTGACTGAACCGTGTTTTGGATGCAAATACACGGACTGCGTCGTTGTTTGCCCCTGCGATTGTTTTCGCGAGGGCGATTCAATGTTGTTTATCGATCCGGAGGAATGCATTGACTGTGATGCATGCGTGCCGGAATGTCCGGTTTCGGCCATCTTCTACGAAGCCAACGTGCCACCGCAGTGGAGGGATTACATCGAGCTCAACCGCGAGATGTCCGCCGTGTGTCCGCCTATTGTCGAGAAGAAGGACCCGTTATGCGGTTAGACATGCGAGCTGTGATTATTGAAAGACGGTGTGGCTTGAGTTTCCCGATGAAAGTCACACCTCCGATCCATGGGAGGCCCGCCGGATCCGAAATCGCTTCGGCTATTCCTCCGATGCCGTCATTTTGTCGAACTCTTCTTCCGAGACCTTGCCGTCGCTGTTCAAGTCCATTTTGCGGAAGCGAGTTTCGATGGAGTCTTTTTTCTTCGCACTCGCTGAAGCGACGAATTCTCTAAGATCGATTGAGCCGTCATGGTTCTGGTCGCGCGTTTGAAATCGAGATGATGCGGGTTTCGCTCGGGATGCCTTTGCTGCGGGGCGAGGTGTCGTATCAAAATTTGGTTTGGGTTCCGGCATCGTGGCGAGGATCTCGCTGAAGCGTTTGCGCGCGGCGACGACTTCGGGGTCGGTTGAATTCGTCACATCGTTGTAACCCGAACCATCACGGCTTTCACCACAGTCGAAGAAGCGTTCACCTTTGCCGGCTTTGGCGATTTCCAGGAGCCAGCGGGAGTCGCGGAGGATTCGACCGTCGTCGAGATGGCTGTAGATCCAGTCGCGATGCTTTTCCTTTTCCCCACGCAGTACCGGGGCAAGGCTGTGACCGTCGAAGGGAATGTTGTGCGGCAGCTTCGCTCCGGAAACATCGGCCAGAGTTGGCATGATATCAGTCATATCGGCGACAGCTCGCGAAACCACGCCGCGTTGAACGCCGGGGCCCTGGATAATGCAGGGAACTCGAGCACCCAGTTCGGTGACAGTCCCTTTTCCATCGCTGCCCGTACCGTTGTCGCCAATGAAGATCACGTACGTGTTCTCATCAAGACCTTCGGCCTTCAGTCCATCGAAAAGTTTGCTCATCAGATGATCAAGGTATTCGAGATTGGACTTAAACCCTGCTGGCCAGCGTTGGCCAGGGTTGTTTGGATCCGGCGTTTCGAGATGCGGGCCGTGAGTCAGCACGGAAGTGTAGTAGACAAAGAATGGTTTCGTTTTGTTGCGTTTCGCAAAGTCGAGCACAAATTCGTTGAACATGTCCGGGCCGTAATCGTCCGGTGTGGTCGGACGATACTCGCCGTTTTGAATCAAACTGGGATGCCAGAAACGACTCGCCTTTCCGCCATTTTCCTTGCCCGGATGTTTAACACCATCCGGCAAATTATGATCATAGGCCCACATCAGATACTCATCAAAACCGGCATCCTTCACCAGAGTCGGTAGCTTTCCGCTGAGTTGCCACTTGCCCGCCTGCGCTGTTGCGTAGCCTTGTGACTTCATCAGATGAGCGTGAGTGAAATGATTGCCAATGTCGGCTTTTGGTGAGCTCGCCGGCGGTTTAAACGCGGGATCCTGCATGCCCAGGAATCCGTTGTGAAATCCATACTGGCCTGTCATTAAACAGACTCGAGTCGGCGTACAAAGTGGCATCGCGTAAAAGGTCTCGAAGCGTGTTCCCGCTGCCGCCATGCGATCCAGATTCGGCGTTCGATGCCTTGTGCTTCCGTAGCACGAAAGCTCCTTCGCACCCAGATCGTCGGCGAGAATGAGGATCACGTTCGGCGGAGGATCGGCCGCGTGAAGATACGAATCTGCGAGAAGAACGAAGAGAGTGAAAAGTCGACAAATCTGCATAGGAAGTCCTGTATCCGTTAATTGAGCAGTGTCAGTTCCTCGTCCAATTGTCGTTCGGGGAAAAGGTCGATTGAATTGGAGCCTGCGGTTGTCGAAAAGAACCAGTCACGGTCGGCATCGCCAAAGAGTCGATCCTGAAAAGCATCCGGAAAGACGGTCTGGCGAACAGTAAGTCGGATCAGCGGAGCGCTGGTACCAATGCCTATAGCACGGTTCGCAACAACCCGCTGCTCATTCGTTAACTGCCTATCTGACCGGGTACTTCGCACAAGTTGTCGTGGCAGATCGCCGAAACCGTGGTCACGCAGTCTAACGACCGTTCCACTAACGAGCAATTCCTGCTCAAAACTGCCACCGCATGAAGGCCGAAGAACTGACCGCCCCGTAAACAGAGTAGGCGGGACAAAGAAACGCCATCCATTAACAGGAGAAGTGTTGAATCTATGAGGCTTCGTAGACCTCAAAGCTAATCACTCTGAATCGTACACCGATTGAACAAAGCAGCATACAAAGTTGCCACTTCGTGATATGGTAGTCTAGCGGCCTGATTCTCACTAAACTGCTTGAGTGCCATGGGAGTCACCGTGTCTGAATGGCTGCACACTGAGTTCTTCAATCGCGAAAATGCGTTTATTTCGAACTAAGCTTTGTTCGATTAGATGTGTAACGTGTAGTCGCATTTTGCGCTGTGGACGAACGATGTTATTGCGTATTGAAGGACCACTCATCACTGGTGCATAAATGCTTTCCAAAAACTCGTTTAACCGTCAGCCGCAGGCGTACGCAACACAAAGACAACGAGTACGCCTGCGGCTGACGGTCAAACGAAGAATCTACCGCACCAGAGCTTATTATCGCATGAGCGACACTTAGCCCATCCAGATTGTTACACGACTGTCTTCAATGCCATCCAATTCTCTTTCAACCTGCGATCTCGTCACGATAGCCTGCGTTATGGAGGTGTTGAGTCCCAAGCCAGGCAACGTCTCGCCGGGAACTGAGTTCGCCGATGCCAGTGTTGCGGACTTTGTAAAATCTGCCCACGCGATCGCTCCGATTCTTGCCACTGCCTACGAACGATCGCTCGGTGCGACAGTTCTGGAAGCAATTCGAGCGACTCGCAATGTTGTGAAACATAACACGAATCTCGGCATCGTCCTTTTGCTCGCCCCATTGGCTGCTGTTTCGCGAGACCAGTCGCTGCAAAATGGAATCAGCGCGGTGTTGAATTCGACAACAATGGAAGACAGTCGCCTTGTCTATGAAGCCATCCGCTTAGCACAGCCATCCGGATTGGGCGAAGCTGCCGCTCAGGATCTCCACGACGAGCCAACTCTAAATCTACTGGAATGCATGCAACTGGCGGCAGATCGAGACATGATTGCAGCTCAATATGCTAACGGTTTTCATGACGTGCTCAACACAGGGCAAAACTTCCAGCTTGAATGCCGCCAGCTACCAATCACGCAGTCTCAGCAGATTTCTCTGTTGGCCGTGCGACTGTTGGCGAAATTTGGCGACAGTTTGATTGCTCGTAAATGTGGCGTAGAAATGTCAAACGTTGTCCGTGAGAAGGCATGTTTACTGCTCGACAGTGGCTGGCCAATGCAGCACGATACCGCGGAACAGTATGCCGCCTTTGACTCTTTTTTGCGGGTCGATGGCAATCAACGAAATCCCGGGACCACCGCTGATCTTGTCGCTGCGATCTTGTTCGCGGCACTGCGGGAAGGTCGAATGACAGCGGACGGTGATTGGTTTCAACAGAGAACAGATTCATGAAAAAGTCGTCGGCCGAATCCTGGAGCGTACGCGTCACAAAAGACACGCTTGTCTTCAGTGCTGCACATTTCATTACGTTCAACCGAAACGTCTGCGAACGAATCCACGGACACAATTGGCGAGTTGAAGCGGAAATCGAAGGGCCGCTCGACGAGAACTACTATGTGTTCGATTTCATCGCTGTCCGGGACGGGTTGCAGGGGTTAGTTCACGAATTGGATCATCGCGTACTGCTGCCAGATCGACATCCGATGATTCGCGTTGAAATCTCTGACGACGAGAGTGAAGTCACGGCCCGTTTTGAAAACCGGCGTTGGGTGTTCCCACGGGAAGATTGCCTGATCCTGCCGATTGAAAACACGACTGCAGAACTTATTGCGCACTGGATCGGAGTGTCGCTGATCGAACGACTAAAGCTGCATCAACAGCACGGATTGACTCGACTTCGCATCAGCGTTGAAGAAAACTTTGGTCAATGGGCCGACTGTTGGTTACCACTGTGAATTAGAATCTTACTACGAATCATGCGCGCACGGTGCGAACATCTTTCAGGAAGCGAACAACGTGAGCGGCTAATGTCAACGAGCCGGAAGGCTCCTTTGGGTCAAGGGCTCTCAGCCCTTGTTAGGCGTTGGCTTGCGAAAGTGTTGGTAGCCGAGCTTATTGGTAGGACGGGACTCCCGTCCCGTCCAGATCAGAATCGAGTCAGGACGGGACTGGAGTCCCGTCCTACATAAATCCCCGTGACTGCAATCTAGGCAGTTTCGAGCAGCGGTCGCAGCTGGGCCAGTAGCATTGGAATCGCTTCAAATGGCGATTCGGCTTCTTCGTATTCCAACGCTACGAACCCGCGATATCCCGCATCTTTAAGAATCTTCACAATACGCTCAAAGTCGGCCGGTTGTTTCTTTCCGCCCGGCGCAATCGCGGCTTTGATCTGTGCGTTAACGGCGTAGGGAGCAATTTTCGCAAGATCAGCGTACGGATCTTCCGTCTGAAAGTTGCCACTGTCAAAGTTCAAGCCAAACCATGGTGACGAATCAACCAGGGAAATGATTTTCATCATCTGTTCCGGCGTAGCGGTGATCCCACCATGGTTCTCCAGCGCCAGGAAGACGCCTTTCGTGGCGGCATATTTCAGGCATTCGTTGATGCCTGCGGCGCAGCGTTCGATAGCGGCATCTTCGGTATCACCCTTGGGCACTTTCCCGGCGAAGATCCGAATCGCCGGAGCCCCCATGATGGCGGCGTAGTCGATCCATTCGCGACATTCGGCCAGCTGCTTCTGCCGAGCGTCACCTTCTGGCAGGCAGAAATCATTGCCTATCGCGGTGCCGGAAATCGAAATTCCAAGACGATGCGTTTGAGCACGTAGACTTAGCAAATACTCCGATGTGATGTCTTTGGGAAAATAGTATCCCGTGAGTTCCGTTGCGCCCAATCCCTGAGCTGCACAGTAGTCGATGAATTTTTCCAGCGACATTTCGGCCTTGGCAATATCTTCCCGCCCGCCGCGTTTGGCCATCATTTTGTTGAAGGAATATCCGGCCAGACTGAGTTTCAACAACGGAGCCCCGGTGCGAACGACCGGATCAGCGGCTTGTACGGTGTTGATCAAACCGGACTGCTGCGGCATGAAAACAGCAGCAGCCGCTGCAGTGGCTGACGATGCGATCCACGTGCGTCGTGAAAGGTTCATATTTCGAATTCTCGAAAGGTTGTTGAGGAAAAAGCAGTGTTCTGGAGAACTGACCTGCAAGGTTGATGAGGAAAATGGTATCGCTAAAGTTGTTGAATCAGCAGACTTTGCCGAGGTTCAGGATAGCCGGTTCTTATTCGCGAACAAGTCTGGAAGGAAATGTGTCGCCTCGGTTTGTTCTGAGGCGAAACTGCATTACTCTTCGCATCAGCTGGCCAGGTGGCGAAATAGGCAGACGCACGGGACTTAAAATCCCGGGCCCCCAACGGGGCGTACGGGTTCGATTCCCGTCCTGGCTAATGAATATGTACAACATCCGGATCCCGGCTGTTTCTCTGCGGTGCAAGACGCATCCACGTCAAGGACCGTACAGGCGGGAAGGCCCCAGAGGCTGTTTGAAGTTAATGTCACATCAGCACTCCGGAACATTTTCCCTTTCGAGCTCGGTATGTAAAACGATTGCCGCATCCCTGCTCACAGGGCCTGCCGGATGTTTTGAAGTAGCGCTGTTCAGTCCCTTCTCCCCCAAAATGGGGGAGAAGGTGGCCGACAGGCCGGATGAGGGGGATTTCAATCAGTTTTGCGTGAGAAAAAAGCCCCCTCACCCTAACCCTCTCCCCCAAGTCATTTGCGGCAATGCGACATGGCCATACAGCGTGAACCCGCGCAAACGCCTTGGGGGGAGAGGGGACTCAACAAGATAACACGATGCTAAACTCGCAACTCCAAAAGCCGGATGTCAGGTCGATTGAAACTCGGTCGAGTTGATCCCATCAAAAGGTTGAGAGATTCTTCAAGCCTCAATCCAAACCACCACAACCCATTCAACATGTGTTTCCGACGCCCAAGCGGTATCTCTGACAGAACCGGCTCTTTGACCTGCTCAATCATGCGGTCGAATTCTTCCGCCTTGATGTGACGTCCTTTCATAGCTTCGCTGGTGCTAGTCCTTTTGGGCTTCCTCATGACAGGCACTTTGGATATCGATCCGTGCTTCTTCGCCCAATTGATCGCGATTTTCAGGTGTGCGGTATCGCTTGCAATTGTGCGTTCAGACTTTGGGTCCATTGGCAGTTGCGCCTTCCATTTAACGACGTGTTGACTGATCACTGACGCCAGCCAATGTGCGCCGATGATGTTCTCAATGCTCTTCAGTACAGTTTCGATCTTCTTCTGTGACTTTGTGCTGATACAGGAACTGTCGTGCTCTCGGTACGGCTCCCGAAATTTTGTATCAGTTGGATCCTGCCCACGCCGAAATCCAGGTGACAAGCTCCTGGCCACCCGATAAACTTCCTATGGCCGCTGAGTGACCTCGATTGATTCTGCAAAGTAGCAGATCACTCACGAAGCGGAAAAGTTCAATGCACGATCCATACGTCGGCTAATCTCCAGACGCATAGATCGCAATTCGTTATGCATTAGAGAACGGATGAGTGAAAACAGATGCACTCGGATGAATCGCAAGAAAGAAATTAGCTGGCTGCACTGAGTTGATTGACATGGTTGAGTGTGTGGCATTGGATCGGTCGGATCGTATCGATTTCTCGGCAGTACCAGATCACTACTATCGTTATAGACTTCGGATTGAATATCGGAATCCTGGGCATCAAATGGATGCTTACCCATTCGTGGCCTCAAGTCTCACTCGATCTGCGTCGTGGAACGTTCCTTCTGCCGTCTTGAAATTGCAGCGAACAAAACGGTGAGCCGCCGTTGGCGCAGTCTTAAAGTGCACATTCCCTCGCGGCTACACCGGGTACCGGAGTTGATCATTTTGTTCGAACTGGAACGGAAATTGGAATTGTGATACCGGGAATCATGACTCGATAAAATCGGATAGCGCGTCGGGCTCAGTCCTTCTGGGAGGCTACGCTGCGGCCGGCATTGCCATTGGATGTGTTGATGCTGGAAGCTCAACCAGATTATGAACCGAACCAAACACGGGCACGCTCGATGGCAATTTGTTGCAGGGCAACAGTGTTGATTGGATGCTGCTGGTTGGACCGAGCATCGTGGAGATCACATGTCCGTTGACGCTGCTCATCGGTTGAATCTGGAAATTGAACCGCTTCAAAATGATCGTCAGGGCTGTGCGGATTTCAGCCATTGCCAATGGTGCTCCAATGCACATACGGGGACCCGCTCCGAACGGCAGATATTCGTAAGCAGAAGGCGTAATTTTGGCCCATCTCTCTGGCTTAAATCGATCTGGTTCAGGGTAAAGATCAGGTCTGTGATGCGTAATGTACTGGCTGAAAATCACAGGTGTACCGGGATTTATGCGGATCGGTCCAAGTCCAGTCGGCTCCACCGCGACTCGTTGCGAATACGAAGATGCGGGGAGAACACGCATGCTTTCCTTGATCACCGCATCGAGATACGGCAGGCGTTCCAGTTCTTCAAACGTTGGGACATCTTTTGCGACATTGGAGTTAAGTTCAGCATGAAGTTTCTGCAGTACTTCCGGATGTTGTGACAACAAAAACAATGTCCAGCTGAATGTATGGGCTGTCGTGAGATGGGCCGCCGCAAACAGCAATGTCGCGTGGCCAGTGAGCTGATTGTCGGTCAGTTGCGGCTGATGTTTCTGCGCTTCAAAAAGTAAACTCAGGATGTTTGTGCGGTTGTGCTGCTGACTGCGATGAGTTGTAAACATCTCACGCACAGACACTTCCAGCTCTTCCGCTTGCAGGAGCAGGTCATCGTAACCCTGCGCAAATGCAGGGGAAGACACGAGGGCTCCCATTCCGATTTCGTGATTGCGATGCACCCAGCGATCAATCAATGCACCTAACCGATACGCGAATGCAGCGTCATCGACGCCGAACAGTAACGCGGCGGTCATCTTTAACATGAACTGCACCATTTCAAAATTCAGATCGCACGCATCACCTGCAGTCCATTTGTCCGTCATTTCGCAAGCGATCTGACTGATGGTCTGGTGATAGCCGGGAAGGATTTTCTTTGTGAAAACATCCATCATCATGCGACGTGAGTCGCGATGTTCAACTCCGTTTTGGCTGAGCAGACCGGAAGTCACGCGGCGTTGAGCCGAATTGCGATTGCCGCGTACGGCGAAGAAGCGTGATTCAAAGACCTGTGAGTTCGAAAGCACTTCACGGTTGAGTTCGGGAGAAAAAACAAAGACCAAACGCTGGTCGTTTTCTTCCAGAACCGCCAAATCACCATGCTCACGATTGAGTTGCCGCATACAAGCGATCGGGTCGTCGGCAAACTGCATCAACGAACCATAAGTTACCGGACTGCCGGGATCGTGTAGTGATAGCTTTGCAGGGTTCGACATCGCGGGTCTTCCATGACAAAAATTGCAGCCAGTAGACATCCAAATCTACCGTGTCTGGCGACAATTTTCCGTGCCACCGAACGAGGCAACTTCTATCAGATTACCGCAAAAAAGGCGAATCTCTTTTCTAAATTGCAGATTTGGACGGGAATCAGGAAGCCCTGTTCTTAACCGCGTGGGGATGCGCTTTTTCGTATGTTTCCCGAAGGCGTCGAGTGCTTACATGGGTGTAGATTTGTGTGGTCGTCAGACTCTTGTGCCCAAGCAGTTCCTGTACGCTTCGTAAATCTGCACCACCGTCCAAAAGATGCGTCGCAAAACTGTGTCGCAACGTGTGAGGCGTCGTTTGCTGCGTTAATCCAGCCGTTGTGATGTGCGTTTCCAGCATCCGACCGATGCTGCGAGTTGTGAGGCGACGGCCGAAACGATTCAAAAACATCGCCGAACGCTGCTTTTCTGGTGCCTTCGCATCAGGTGTGCGGACTTCCAGCCACTGGTCCAGAGCTTTGGTCGCATAGCTTCCGACCGGCGAAATTCGCTCTTTGCGACCTTTGCCCAAAACTCTCAGAATACCAGCCGATCGGTCCCAATCTTTGAGGTCCAATCCGACAACTTCAGAAACGCGAAGCCCAGCCGAGTACATGGTTTCCAGAATTGCTCGGTCTCGCAGTCCGGCATCTTCGTTTGCGGGAGGTGCGATGAGCAGTGCGCCGACCTGCTCGGTTGTCAGAAAATGCGGTAGCTTGCGTCCGCTTCGAGGTGTGCGGAGTGGTTTTGCCGGATTGGTTTCACAAATACCTTCGCGATTGCAGTAACGAAAGAAACTGCGAAGACAGGCCAATCGGCGGGCGACTGTGGTTCGAGCGTATCCGCATTCATGAAGATATGCGACGTAGGAACGCAGAATACCGACTTCAATGTGCTGCGGCTCGGGGACTGAACCAGTTTGTTCCTGCAGAAATTCGATGATGTGCGACATGTCATCTGCGTAGGATTTGATCGTCAAATCCGACGCGTTGCGTTCAATTTTCAGGTAGTTCAGGAACGCCTGGACGGCTGCATGCATAGGGAAAACCCCGTATTACTGAATCAGAAGAAGCTTGGGAAATCTTCTGTTTCCAAATGAGCCTCTTCACTTTGCAGATCGCGGACACGTTGAGACAATGTTGCCGCATCATACCATGTGAAGTCAAGTTCAGGGTCTGCTGCAAATTCAGCAAGTTGCGAGATAACTTGCTGGACGCTGTTGTCGTCGTAGAGGAAAATGTACTTTTGACCGTCTCGAACAAGAGCTAATACGTTGACCGCTCGACTCATATCAGCCTCGCTCCATAATGACCGCGACAAGAGGACTTTCGTGTTGCCATTTGTATCGGACGGATGCCGGGCAAGTTTTGTAACATTCATCAACCATGTCGAAGTCCTCCACCAGACAATTGCACCAGCCGTCACGAACACCGTAAACCGAACTGTCTCCGGCAGTTCGTGCTGATCTACGACAAGAAGATGTTTATGAATCAAAACGAAGCGGATCGTTCCTCACGCAAGGCTTATCCAGAGACGCCTTCGGGTATTATTCGCCTACCCTCCAGTTTCAAAGCGGCCGCTGCAGCCGCGCGATATTTTGACCCGTCAAGTCGCGAGGCTCAGGCAGAATCGATCACTGTCCGCATTCGTTGGTTTGGATTGTGCGTTGGCTGCCTGTACGTAAATCTTGTCCAGCGTGATACCGGTCGACCTGAATTGAACGGCATGCTTTTCCTTGGTGCCGTATACGCCATGCTGGACATGTTCGCCAGCTGGAAAGGGAAAGTCCTGCTGAAAGAATATCGCATCGGCGTTTCGTTGATGGAAGCTCTTTTCATCGGACTGCTTTGCCATTTTGACCAGGGTGTCAGCAGTCCATTTCGGTTTTATTATTTCCTGTCACTACTTGTTTGCGCGATTCGCCATTCACCGCAGCTCACTTTCACGACGTTCGGATTGCATTCGTTAAGTTACCTTTTGCTTGGATTGTACGCGGCACCGCAGCAGCAGTCTGACATTGTGACAGTGATTCTGACATTAGTGTTTCTGGGCTGGGCCGCATGGGCAATCATCGCGTTAACGGGGCTGTTGAGATCTGCTGGACAGAAGCTGGTTATTCTCAACGAAGAACTGCAATCGAATCAGCAACTGCTTGAACGCAGAATCGCGATGCGAACAAAAGAATTGCAGGAATCTCAAGCGATGCTGGTGCAGCAGGAAAAGCAGGCAGCATTCGGGTTGCTGGCCGCAGGCATCGCACATGAAGTGGGCAACCCGCTGGCTTCGATCAGTTCCATCATTCAGATGCTCAGTCGAAAGAACACGGATGTGTATGTGAAAGAACGTCTGGATCTGGTGGATGGGCAGCTTACGCGAATTCAAAGAACTCTGCGGGAACTCACAGGATTTAGCCGACCTACAAATCAGCAGCAGTCAACCGTTGATATTCACGCGGCGATCAACGATGCGTTGAATATCGCAAAGTACTATAAGCGATGGAAAGGCAAGACGGTAATTTCCACATTTGCAGCCGATCTGCCGCACATTCGGACCGTGTATGATCAGTTGGTTCAGGTGATGTTGAATCTGATCTTGAACGCGTTGGACGCCACTGAAGAAGGTGCTGCGATGGAGATCACAACGAAGCTGATTCCCGAGACGGATTCTGTTCCCGCTCGGATCGGCATCCACGTGCGTGATGAAGGGCATGGAATCCCGAAGGAAACACAGGAACAGATTTTTCAGCCGTATTACACGACCAAAGATCATGGAACGGGCCTTGGCCTGTTCGTATGCCGGCAGCTGACTCGCCATGCTCTTGGAGGAGAAATCCTGCTCGTCAAATCGGCACCCAACGGTACAGAGTTCATGGTAACGCTGCCAATCGTTACCGACGCATCATCCGAATCCCGTTCACACTCGTCGATCGTTCGTACACCGGAATCAATTGTGAAGTGAGCATGCAAGACGGCGATCTTCTCTATTCCGGCCGTTCTGCTGGTAACGTCATGTCAGGTGTGCTTTCCGGCAGAATCTCCGGCACTTGATTCGGTGACGAATGTGACTGAGAACCAGATCTCTGATTGTTTTGAGTCGCAGCAAAAATCCCACCTGCCACGGCAATTCCTAACAGAATTGCGAACGTGATCTTCCACACACTGTAGGGACGTTCGCCCTGAACTTCGCCTGTCGCGGCGTTAATGAAGACCTGATATGTTTTGTTGTTGAATTTGTAGGCCAGGAGCCATACAGGTAGCAGCAAGTGTTTGTAAGTAATCGCGTCGTAGCGGCTGTTCACTGAACTTACAACCTGAGTATCGCCACCGATTCGCTGACAAACTTCTGCATGAATCGCAGCGTCAATTCGAGTCTTGCCATCTTTGAAACAATCGTCAAGTTCAATGTCATACGTACGCGCCATCAGGCCGGCCAGCATCTGCTGATCAAACGGAACCACTTTCAGCAACGGCCATGGTTCCAGTTCCAGCATAAAATCGCGCCGCATCCCCGTGTTCGCAAGCACAAGAACATCATCGAAAAATCGCTGAAAATTGCCACTGGCCGGGTACCATCGTGTACGCCGTTCGGTGCGACGATTCTTCCCGGTCCCGACGGTAACGTAATAGTATTCGCCTCGCTGTCCGGCATACGTTGTGAACGTCATGGAATCAAAAGTGAAGTAAGACAGGTAGACGCCATTAAACTTTCCGTCGGCACCGCTTGTTCGAAATCTATTGGGCGCAAACCAGCGTGAATTGACCCAATGGCTCAGGTTGGTTTTTGCATGATCCCGGTCAATCTGAAACGGCAGGACACCATCGACCGGTATTCGATTCGCTTCGGACTTATGAGCTTTTTCAAGTTGGACTGGTGATCCACAATACGGGCAAAACGTACTCGTCAAAGTGCCGTAGAATTCCACATTCCCGCCGCACGAACCGCAACGCAGTTCCTTGTGAGTTGATTCTGCTTCGGCTGCTTCCGGGTCAGCATTCACTTTTTTCGTCTGGGCCTGTTCACGCCACTGACGAATATGTTCCAGCATCGTGTGGAAGTCCTGCTCCTGCAGTTCACCTTCCAGGCTTCGTTCGATTTGCTTGACATGTCCGCAATAGGGACATTTCAGAGCCTGCTCGCCGATGTTGAATTCCAGATCAGAACCGCATGATTCACAAGGAAAAATACGACCTTCGCCGCCATCAAAGGTCTGGCCAACTTCGCCCGTGCGCACGTCCCTGCGAAGGATGTCCAAAGGACCATCGGAATCATCCCAGTCTTCTGGATTCGGCAAATCCGCCGAGAATTGCCGTTTGTCCGGTTCGAGATCCATTGAATACCTGCCAAAGTTCCTTACAGATGGGCGAATTTACTGAGCGGGCGACAAAGTATCATGTCAGCGTTCTTCTGTCAGCACTAGCCATCAATTCACCATCTTCACGGCGTCGTTGATGGTACCAACATACATCATGGCAATGCGAAAAATGAAGAAGATGATCATCCCCGCCACCGTTAGCCAAATTGCGCCGCTGAAGAAAACTGTCATGCGACTCATCGCACGACGCGCGTCTTCGTCGAACAAATGACTCAAGCGATCAAGTTGTTCAGGTACAGTACCCGTTTCTTCGGCCGTGGCGACAACCTGCAGATACTCAAGCGGAAACAACTGCGATTTTGTCAACGCTTCCGTCAGTGATTCGCCCTCTTTGAGTTCCTGCCAGATTAACGGTTCTGCTGAAATAAAGGCGCCGTTTCCAGTTGCTTTCAGACTGCACTCCAGGGAAGGTCGGATGCTCATCCCGGCCTGTTGGGTCAGAGCGAAACACCACGAAAAACGGGAGATCGCGAACGACTGCATGCACTTGCCGATCACGGGAACCTTCAGTAGAAAAGGATGCAGCTCCATCTGTCCGGCAGCATTGTTGGACATCAGCTTCCAAAAAAAGAAACCATACGCGGCACCGCCCAGCCACCCCAGAAACCAGGTCGTGGCTCCGGCAGATCCATAGAGTCCCAGTCCCACAACATCAAATGGTTTGCCACTCGGCATCGGCGGCAGCATGCCAAGAATAAAAATTAATAGTCCGACGATTCCAATCGCTGCGACCAACTGGATCACCGGCCATGCGATTTGAGACCGAAACTCCCGCGTCTGCTGTACTCGTGCTTCATAGTATTTTGCGAGCGATGCAAAAACTTCCGGTGCGCTGCCTGTCAGTTCGCCGACGTTCACAAGGTCTCGATACAACGCGGGATAGAGTTCGCCTTCTTCATTCAGTGAATCGGCCATCGATAGACCATTTGCAATTGATTTCTGAATCCTTTCAACACTCGACGCCAATCGCGAGTCGCTCGATTGCTTCGACGACGTCTGCAGCGATTTGCGTATTTCAACACCGGCCTCCATCATCCTCGCCATCGAACGGCTGAAGGCGCCCAAAGCATGGTTCGAAATCTGACGGCTGCGAATCATCTGTAGGTTCTCGGGCTCTCTTGTTCTCTTGTTGGTCTGCGGGACACTGTTCGTTGCATAGAGTATATCAGTCGGACACGAAAGGAAAGACGCGTACAGAATTGAAAGCCATTGGTGCCAGCATTGTGCTCGACGGTTCTATAAACACTGGAGCGGCTGACGGTAAAACGAGTTTTTTAAAAGTACTTATGCACCAGTGCTTACTGGCAGTGAGAGATCGCAAGGAGGTGAACATGCGGCACCGATGTTTGCAGATTTGCCACAACGATCGCGAACACTGTCCGCCGCACGCAATCCGTGTACAATCACATTTTCCCGCCTGTCTCCAAATCAGAACGTCATGGAAAATCCAGACAACACAACCGACGAAGTCAACAACGCAGAACTCATTCGCCTGAAGCACGAAGAAGAACGTGCTGATGGCGCGAATTGGAAGCAATGGGGGCCCTATCTCTCTGAAAGACAATGGGGAACCGTGCGTGAGGACTATTCACACGACGGCACTCCGTGGTCTTCATTTCCGCATGATCACGCCCGAGGCCGTGCCTATCGCTGGGGTGAAGATGGACTGCTGGGAATCACCGATCGTCAATGCCGACTCTGCTTTGCCCTCGCTTTGTGGAATGGCCGAGATCCAATACTGAAAGAGCGTTTATTCGGAGTCAATGGCCACGAAGGCAACCATGGCGAGGACGTGAAAGAAGAATACTTTTATCTCGATTCGACTCCTACACATTCATACATGAAGGCGTTGTACAAGTATCCGCAATCCGAATATCCCTACGCAAAACTGGTATCAGAAAATCAGTATCGCAGTCGCAATCTTCCGGAACTGGAATTGGTTGATACCGGCGTCTTCGACCGCAATCGCTACTTCGATGTGTTTGCGGAATACGCGAAAGCGGCACCGGATGACATCCTGATTCGCATCACAATCGCAAACCGTGGTCCGACACTTTCAACCATTCATGTGCTGCCAACGTTATGGTTTCGAAACACATGGACATGGGGTTCAGAATTTGAGGGTGGCTGGCCGAAGCCGCAAATGTCACTGGACGAAAACAATCAGGTTGTCGCCGAGCATCTCACTCTGGGACGTTATCAGCTGGCAGCGGAATCCAGTTCACCCGGCAAACCGGTGCGATGGCTGTTCACAGACAACGAATCCAATCCCAAATACCTGCACGACCCTAAGCTGGGTGGTAAGTATTCGAAAGATGCGTTTCATAACTATCTTGTGCATCGTCAGGTAAACGCCATCAATCCAATGGACGAAGGCACAAAAGCCGCCGCGATGTATCGCCTCATGCTGCGTCCGGGACAGGAGGTCACACTGCAGCTGCGTTTATCGAAATCAGACTCAGCGCCAGTGGAAGTCTTTGGGAATAGCTTTGCAGAGATCTTCGAACGTCGCAAGGCCGAAGCGGATGGGTTTTACTCGGCGAAAATCCCGGCCGCATTGCCTGAGGAGTCCCGTCGAATCCTGCGACAGGCTTATTCCGGCCTGATGTGGACGAAACAGTTTTACTACTACGTTGTCAAAGAATGGCTCAACGGTGACCGGAACATGCCTGCTGTTCCGGGATCACGTCGTCCCATTCGCAACAATGACTGGCAGCATCTGTTCAACCGCGACGTTATTTCCATGCCTGATAAATGGGAGTATCCATGGTACGCGGCGTGGGACCTGGCATTCCATATGGTGCCAATGGCGGACATCGACAATTCATTTGCCCGTGACCAGCTGATCCTGTTTCTGCGCGAATGGTACATGCATGCCAACGGCCAGATGCCAGCGTACGAATGGAATTTCAGCGACGTGAATCCTCCGGTACACGCCTGGGCTTGCTGGCGAGTTTACAAACAGACCGGCGTTTTCGGCCGGCGCGATCGTCTCTTTCTGGCACGCACTTTTCAAAAGCTGACAGTCAACTTTACGTGGTGGGTCAACCGTAAAGACCTGCTCGGTAAACACGTCTTTACTGGCGGGTTTCTGGGTCTGGACAATATCGGAGTGTTTGATCGTTCGAAGCCGCTGCCAACGGGTGGGCATCTTCACCAGGCCGATGGCACAGCATGGATGGGATTCTTCTGCGCGCGAATGCTGACAATGGCATTGGAACTGGCGAGTGAGAATCCCGCCTACGCGGATATGGCTTCGAAGTTCTTTGAACACTACATCGAAATCGCGGACGCTATGAATTCTCATTCGGACGTGGGATTGTGGGATGAACAGGACGGTTTCTACTACGACCATCTGTACAACAATGGCGAACACATTCCGCTGCGTGTACGCTCCATGGTTGGCATTATCCCGCTGTTCACGTCGATCATCCTGAGTGACGTCGTGCTGGATAAACTGCCGGGATTCCGTCATCGCATGGAATGGTTCATGGAACATCGCAGCGAGCGGCTCGAAAACATTACTTTCATGCAGCGATCAGCCGCTGCAGATGAAACCCGACCGGCTCGCGGACTTCGGCTGCTGGCGATTCCTACGCGCGAACGCATGGAGCGGATTCTGAAATACTTGCTGGATGAAGAAGAATTCCTGTCGCCGCACGGTATTCGATCGATGTCACGAATCCACCAGTCTCAGCCATTTATCTTTCATGTTGACGGACATGAGCATCGCGTGAATTACGTTCCCGGCGACTCGGATTCATCCATGTTTGGTGGAAACAGTAATTGGCGAGGTCCGGTCTGGTTTCCACTGAACTATCTTCTGATCGAGGCTCTGGAACGATACGACGAGTTCTACGGAGATGACTTCAAAGTTGAATGTCCCACAGGTTCAGGAGTCCTGATGACTCTGGGGCAGGTTGCCGAAGAATTGATGCGGCGACAGATCAGTCTGTTTCAACCTGATGAGGATGGCAATCGTCCGTGTCACGGCCAGGATGCTCGATATCAAAACGATCCATACTGGAAGGATCTCCTATTGTTCCACGAGTATTTTCATGGCGAATCCGGTGCGGGCCTTGGAGCGACGCATCAAACAGGCTGGACGGCATTGGTTGCCAAGTTGATTCGCAAACTGCACTATCGCACAGAAAATCCCAAAGGTTAGTCTCATGTTGGATTTTGAAAATCTGAAATAGTCATTCGTGTTAAACCAGGGTCACTTTGAGAAGCGAAGTTCTTGTAGTGCAGATGGAGAACGGTGGGCCGGCGCAGCTTTTCAGCCGCTTGTCCCACCCTACGTGCGAAAACGCTACCGACTGACAATCGTGTACATCGCATCCTGTGGTAATTGCAGCATGCCGTTCTCAACTGACGAGGATTCGCCAGCGGCATAGCCATTTAGATCGAGGACTTGAACCACATGATGAAATTTCTCCAAGTGATCCTGATCTATCACGGTCGGATCGTTGCCCTTGCGATCGAACATGGCTCCGTGAATGCGAACCATATTGATGCCCATCTTTGCCCAGCGAGAAGCCGTCATTTCCAGCGTCGCGTCATCCGCATCGCAAATACGATGACCAGTGTTGATAGCCCAGAACCGAATGGGTTGGCCATTGACAAGCTGAAATTCATCCCCTGCAGCTTTGATAAATCCGGATTCGCCTGCGATCTTTTCGTTCAAACCACGAAGATCCAGCAAAGCGTCTCCTGTGAAGGGATCAGCATCCGGCTCAAAGGCCCACCAGCCAGTATCGGCGATGCCCAGTTTTTGACCGGGCTTCATTGAGCCATTTGGAGTAAACTGATTTTTTGTCAACAGAAAACAATCAATGCCGCCGTGATGGTTATTGCTGCTGTGCATCGTAAACGTGATTGATGTTTTACCGGCTTTTAGCGAGGTTTTGCCAGCGTTCAGCCAGCCTATGATCCGCAAGTCCGGTTTACCATCGTTGGCGATATTCGTGACATCGACTGGTTTGCTGGTATCGATCTCAATCGGATTCGCACTTTCAATCCGGTACAAAAGCGACGCGTTGATTACATTCGCGCGGACCCAAAGTGTGTAATCTCCATCAGCGGGAACACTGAGCGAATAGGTTGCGACGCCGTCGGCATTTTCCGTGAAGTTACTGATCCAGCCTCCTTCTGAAAGCTGGTCCTGCTTGATTGCGTCGCTGTACCAATTATGACGCTGCACCGTTTTGCTGGTCGCCGCTTCTCGTTCGACCCAGATGGAGTCATCCGCCGCCCACCCGACGGACGCTGCCGGAACAAGAATCGACAGCATCAGATGGCAAAGTCGTGGCAGGAATCGCATAGACAAGGCTCGAAAATGATCCGGTTCAAATATCAGGCGGCAGGACGCAGTCTGCTTGCTTTACGATCCGCAACAATGGTGCCCGGTGGAGCTTGCCTCCATGCCTGTCATTTGCGAAACATCCACGGCCCGGAAGCTTGCCTCATTCAAAACCAATCCGGGTTCATCGAAAACAGAAAATAAAAATCGTGGCGTCTTCACGTTGTCTTCAGGTAAGGGTTGGTACGATCTGTCGTCCGAACGCCATTTTAGAGGTTATCATGCGAGTCCTTGTTGTTGAAGACGAACCCGATTTGCTCCGCACGATCGCACAGGTCTTGCGAGAGGACGGGTACGCCGTTGACGAAGCTGCGGACGGACAAGATGGACTATTCAAAGCAAGGAGCTGGGAATACGACGCCATTGTTCTTGATCTGCTGATGCCGAAACTCACCGGCTGGCAAGTGTTGGAACAACTAAGGCAGACTCATAAAACGCCGGTTTTAATTCTGACCGCCCGCGATGGCGTGGCTGATCGAGTTCGCGGCCTGGATGGCGGAGCGGATGATTATCTGGCCAAGCCGTTCCATCTCACGGAGCTCAAAGCGCGACTGCGTGCCATTATCCGTCGTTCGGCTGGGCTGGCAACTTCACAGATCATGGTCGGTGAACTGACCGTTGACACCAAGGCGAAAACGGTCACACGGGGCGACGCGCTGTTGCTTCTGACTCCGCGAGAATTCTCGTTGCTTGAGTTGCTCGCGATGCATCGCGGGCAGGTCGTTTCCAGGACTCAGATTTACGAACATCTATTCGACGAAAACGAAGACAGTTTATCGAATCTGGTGGATGTACATGTTTCCAATCTAAGACGCAAACTGGGAAAGGATTTCATTACGACGCGTCGCGGGCAGGGGTACATCCTCCATGATTAGATCCATCCGCGGACGGTTGCAATGGTGGTACGGTGCAGTCTATGCCCTGTCGATTATCGTGTTCGGCTGCCTTGTGTATTGGCGCGCTGATCGTGATGTCAACGAACGTGCGACCTTGCAGGCAGTCTCCACAGCACAGTATCTGGATGTTAGTCTTCGCACAGGACGGCCCGGCCCCATGCGGAACGGTCGCCCTGGCAATCCTCAGGATTTCAGACCCTCAGAGTTTAGTGCGCAGGACAATCAGGATGGCGATCGCTTTCCGGCAGATTTTGTGATGGGACCACTACCTCCAGAATTTCAGTTCCGTCCGCCACGTGAACGGCGCCCGAATATGGGGCCACCACACGAACGCGGGCCCGATCAAATGAGGGGGCCCAACCCTCCAAACGGTCCGCCCGGTCCAAGAGGGGCCGTGGAGCCACGATTGCCACCGGAGCCGCGCGATGAAAACAACGATCGCCCGCGACCAGTGATTGATCGCATGGAATTTGTGATCTGGAGGCGCGATGGTTCTGTACTGACACGAAGCGAGGGCGCGGAAGTAAACGAACCGCCAAATCTGCAAATGCCGCCAGGTGTCGGTCATCCTCCTCGGGTTACACGAGGCGACGGCTTCATCGAAGCTGCCATGCCTGGCCCGCAGGAGGCGACGATTGTCGTACGCCGTCCACTTGCTCATGACATGGCGAAGCTGCATCGTTTTGGAATTCAAATAGCAACCATCGCCATCGGCACACTGGTTGTCGGGATCGTTGGCGGCTGGTGGATTTCAGGAAGAATCGTGCAACCGATTCAGATGATCTCCGAAACTGCCGCACAGATCTCAGCTACGAATCTTGACCGTCGAATTGAAACGCAAAATCTCGATCAGGAATTGGTGCAACTGGGTATCGTTCTGAACGGCACCTTCGAACGCCTTGAGCATTCGTTTCAACGATTGACTCAATTCACCGCAGATGCATCACATGAGTTGCGAACACCCTTGGCCGTCATTCAGTCACAAACGGAACTCGCGTTGTCTCAGCCGCGTTCTGCGGAATCGTATCAGCAGACACTTGAGACATGCCTGAAATCTGCAGAACGCATGCGCACACTGGTGGATGGACTATTGCTTCTGGCTCGAACAGATTCAGATTATTCCGAGTTGAGAAAAGAGACTGTCGATTTGCGAAACGTCGCTGAAAACGCCATTGCTCAATTGCACGAGAAAGCGACTTCTGCAGGAATTGAACTGGAATGTGCAGCACCAGAAACCATGGTGAGTGTTTCTGGTGACGTGCGGTTCTTGTTACAGGTTCCGATCAATTTGATCGACAATGCGATTCAGCATTCGGCTTCGGGCGGAAAGATTTTTGTCGAAGTCAAAACAGAAGGCAACAATGCCGTGCTGTCAGTTCGCGACACTGGTTGCGGAATCAATTCAGAACACTTGCCTCATTTGTTCGAGAGGTTTTATCGAGTCGATACGGGCCGTTCTCGCCAGCACGGCGGCAGCGGTTTGGGTCTGTCGATTTGCAAGAGTCTGGTAGAGTCGCATGGAGGCACTATCAGTTGTGAATCACAAGTCGGAATTGGTTCGTTATTTGTTGTTCGCCTGCCATTGATCACTGTGGGATAAAAACTATGTTTCGAACCGTACACACGAGCTTGATGCTTTGCCTTTTGTGGTCACACAGCACCTTCGCTGATGATGTCATTGACCCATCGTCACTGACACATCTCGCTGGTCATTGGTACGTCACCAAAGCCGAACCTGCCATCTATTACTACGAGGATTCCGATCGTTATCTGGACCTGTTTTCCTACCACTGCAAGGATTCCAACGATGACGGCGTCAACAATCTGTCGGTGCGGCACGATGCGACGCACATCATCCTTGACAGTCAGGGATATCCAAACCACCCAACGGCCGTGTTTCCGAATTCAGGAAATCCGAACAGCATCAAGGTGCAGAGTTTTCGATTCAAACTGCCGCTGGAGCCGAAACTCAACGACCATATTACTCGCGTCCCCATGGGGCCAATCGGCTTTGCCTTGAATGGAGTGGTATTTTTCAATCCGTTCGAAGCTGGCGGCATGAACGCTGTTGAAGGCTACGCGGAAGTCTGGCTGGATTCATGCTGTGGACATCCCGAACAACGCGGCGTTTATCATTACCACAAGTATCCGGTCTGTGTGAAGTCTCCCTTCCGCGACAGCGGTAAAACACATTCGCCCGTGATTGGTTTTGCGTTCGACGGCTTCCCGGTTTATGGCCCCTACGAATCCAGCGAAATTATGGCGAAAGATCTGACAGGTGACAATGCTCTCGATGTTTGCAACGGCCACAAGGACGACGAACGAGGTTATCATTATCACGTGACTCCAGGACGATTCCCGTACATTCTTGGTGGTTATGCTGGTGTGCCCGAACCTGCAAACATCCGAGGTCCTCGCGGCGCACAGGAAGGTGCGATTGTCGACAACAGCGAGGGTGAAAGCCGTCAGCCGCGAGTGATCGCATCAGTGCGACCTGGAAGTGCTTCGCCAGGCCATAAACATCAGTTGTCGATTGAGCTGGCTCCTGAAAAAGCGACTCGAGCACCAGTGCCCGATGGAAAGCCAGACTGGGTTCAGATCGGCCCGTTTGAGGCACTTTCGATCGAACGCGAAGGCAACATCCTGCATGTGGAAATCGAGATACCTCCAGACGCAGCGGTCGGTGTTTTGATGGATTGCCATATTGAATTCAAGCCTGCCAATCGGGCTCGAACAGTGTTTAAGACGAACGAAGTATTCCGAGTTGTTGATGATGAAGAGAAGTGAGTTGTTGATGTAGGACGGGTTTCCCAACCCGTCCTGACGCTAAGAAATGCTGGACGAGTCTGAAGACTCGTCCTACGAAGTTCCGTTTCCTTTATTAAAGGCGAGTACTATGAAGAAGTTTCTGTTGGCCAGTGCTGTAATGGCTCTGCTGGGTGTTTCAGTCACAGTGTCAGTAATGGCTCAGCCACCTGGCGAAGATCGTCCACCTGGTGGCGACCGCCCTCCCGGTGGAGATCGTCCAGAAGGTCCGCCGCCGGAAGGCAGACCTCGAGACGGCGAACGAGGCGAACCTGGTCGTCCACCAATGCCAAATCCTCTGGTGGCTGCGCTGGATACGAACGGAGATCACGAGATCTCTGCGGAAGAAATTCAGGCGGCAACCGCGTCCTTGCTGACTCTTGACAAAAACGGCGATGGCAAATTGACGGATGAAGAAACTCGACCACCTCGCCCGGAGGGTGGTCCCCGTGAAGGTGGGCCTCGTGAAGGTGGGCCTCGTGAAGGTGGGCCTCGTGAAGGTGGGCCTCGTGAAGGTGGGCCTAATGAAGGTGGTCCTCGTGATGGTGGGCCTCAAGGTCGCGGACAGGGGCCAGGACAGGGCCCCGAAGGTGGACCAATGGGACCTCCAAATCCAGAACGGTTGGTTGAGCACGCAATGCACTTTGATGCAGACGGCGATGGCAAACTTGATAAATCAGAAATGCTGAAGTTTGCTCAGGAGTTCACAAGCCGCGCTGGACGTCCTGGCGGCGAAGGCGGTCCTGGTGGTGAAGGCGGACGTCCTCGTGGTGAAGGCGGTCCTCGTGGTGAAGGCGGTCCTCGTGGTGAAGGCGGTCCTCGTGGTGAAGGCGGTCCTCGTGGTGAAGGCGGCCCTCGTGGTGAAGGCGGCCCTCGTGGTGAAGGCGGCCCTCGTGGTGAAGGCGGCCGTCCTGGTGGTCCCGGACCACAGGGCGGAGGCCCGGAAGGAGAACGCCCTCGACGCCCGGCAGCTGAATAAATTCATCGCTGTCTCGTACCGAACGGGGATTTCAATCTTCTGATCGACTGCCTGCAGACGGCAGTAACTCGGGATTCAAGCCCGGCGACTAATATCGCCGGGCTTTGTCTCTGAAGTCCTAACAAGAGCTGAGAGCCGCTGACCCAAATGAGCCTCCCGGCTCGTTGACATTCGCCGCTCACGTTGTGCGTTTCATGAAAGATCCGGACACCGTGCGTGCAAAAAACAGTGTAAGACTTTTAAGCATTGGAGAGAATGGGAATGTGCAAAACTCTTTCGTCCCTGGCGTTAGTATTGTTCTCCTTTCAGTCATTCGACGGACGCGTCCTCGCTGACGACTGGACACGATTTCGCGGCGTCAACGGCACAGGCGTAAGTGACTCAACGATGCTGCCGACATCATGGAGCGACTCAGAAAATATTGCATGGAAAGTGGAACTTCCCGGAGCGGGCTCTTCAAGTCCGATCGTTACCGGAGATCGCATCTTTGTGACATGCTACTCTGGATACGGTATCGGCCGTGAAGGAAGTGCAGACCAACTTGTGCGTCATCTGATTTGTGTGGATGGAACACAAGGTAAAATTCTGTGGGACAAAACAGTGCCGGCCGGGGATCGCGAAGATCCGTATCAAGGCTATATTTCAGAACATGGCTATGCCAGCAACTCCGCCACAACCGACGGCACACACGTGTTTGTGTTCCACGGAAAATCCGGTGTCTTTGCGTACGACATGGAAGGCAGCGAACTTTGGAATCATTCGGTCGGCAAGGAATCCAGCAATCGTCAATGGGGCTCGGCCGCAAGCCTCGTGCTGCTGGATAACAAACTCATCGTTAACGCCTCAGAAGAAAGTCGCGCAGTTATTGCGTTAGACAAAGTATCAGGTCAGGAAATCTGGAAAGCCGAAGCGTCTGCTCTGGAATTGAGCTACGGTACACCAGCAGTCGTCAATTGTGATGATGGAAAAACGGAACTCGTGCTGGCAGTTCCTGGCGAAGTCTGGGGCCTGAATTCGGATACCGGGAAGCTAAGTTGGTTCGTGGAAACTCAACTCACAGGTAACATCAGTCCGAGCCCATTAGTAGTGAACCAGTCCGTCTATGTGTTTGGAGGATACCGGTCAGCTGGCAGTTATCTTGTTCGCAGCGGCGGAAAAGGCGACATCACGAAATCTCACGTCGAATGGTACAGCCGCAACAGTTCTTATGTAGCAACTCCGGCTTACCACGATGGTCATTTGTATTGGATTGACGATCAGGGAATCGCGTGGTGCCAGGAAGCATCCAGTGGAAAACAAGTCTATCGTCAACGTGTGCAGCAACTCAAATCCGGCGGTCGCCCAGTGTACGCATCACCCATTGTGGCTGGCGGAAAGCTCTATGTCATCACACGTCATGACGGAACGCTGATCATTCCCGCGACAACTGAATTCACCGTGGAATCGCACAACGTGCTGACTTCCGATGAAACAGACTTTAACGCAACGCCTGCCATTTATGACAATCAACTGTTGCTGCGATCGAATCGAGCCTTGTATTGCATCAAGAGCAAGGGTGACAAATAATCAACCAGCGAAATTCCTCGCAAAACCTCTCACCGTGTTGCCACAACGGGATCGGATTCCGGCGATTCATTTGACGAACGGCTGATAACATCGTCTGATACTGTCCTTCGAGCACACTCAAACCTCTCCCGCCCTAAGGAACTTATCATGACTCATCGTTCAGTCAGTCGTCGCGCGATGCTGCAATTGGCATCAACAGCCGCCGTCGCAAGTATGCTTCCATCTGAAAAGCTGTTTGCAGGTTCCGTCAGTTCGAATCCTCTGACGCTGGTTCCCGGTGATGCGAGAATTGGTGCCTTAAAGGATCTGAATGGCTACTTTCCTTTCACGCCGTCAACCAGCGTCGAAGAGTGGAATGTTCGTAAGGAATTCGTGCTGCGACAAATGAAAGTCGCCTGCGGCTTGTGGCCCAGGCCAGAACGTCCGCCCATTACAGCAACTGTGCATGGTCGGGTTGAACGTGATGACTACACCGTTGATCGAGTGTATTTTGAAAGCAGCCCCGGACTGTTGGTGACCGGCAGTCTGTACCTGCCCAAAAACGTATCCGGTAAACTGCCGACTGTACTTTGTCCTCATGGTCACTGGCCCAATGGCCGTTTTCACGATCATGGCGAAACGGCCATCAAAACCGAACTTGCATCCGGTGGCGAAAAATTCGAAGTCGGAGGACGACATCCGCTGCAGGCTCGCTGCGTTCAACTGGCTCGCATGGGCTGCATGGTGTTTCTGTATGACATGATCGGCTACGCCGACGGAAGTTCGTTCACGCAGCCTCTGGCACACGGATTCGCGAAACAGCGTCCGGAACTCAGTTCACCAGAAACCTGGGGGATGTTCAGCGCACAGTCAGAACTCAGACTTTGGAATGCGCTGGGCTTGCAGACATGGAATTCTATCCGTACCGTGGACTGGTTGACATCCCGTCCCGACTGCGATGCCAGTCGTATCGGCGTCACCGGTGCCAGCGGCGGCGGAACACAGACCTTCATTCTTGCAGCACTCGATGAACGTGTGGCCGCCGCATTTCCCGCGGTGATGGTTTCTACGGCCATGCAGGGAGGATGCACATGTGAAAACGCGTCATATCTTCGGGTGAACACGGGCAACATTGAATTCGCCGCTCTCCTCGCGCCACGTCCGATTGCCATGAGCGGCGCGGACGACTGGACGGTGGAAATCGAAACCAAGGGACTGCCGGAGCTTAAACAACATTACGCCATGCTTGGTGTACCGGACAAGGTTCACGCGAAGTACTTCAAATTTCCGCACAACTTTAATCAACAGAGTCGGATGATGATGTACGACTTCTTCAACAAAGAATTGAAGCTCGGCGTTAATGAAATTGTAGAACGTGATTACGTACCACTGACGATTGAAGAGGCAACTGTTTTCGATGCCGAGCATCCGGCACCAGTAAAAACAGAAGCCACCGAGGTCGCTTTGCTCCATGCACTGGATGCCGCTCAGCAAAAACAAATTGCGGCATTGGCACCCAAAGACGCTGCAAGTCTCAAAGAATTCAAGACGGTCATTGGTGGAGCCTTTGAAGTCATGATCGGTCGCAGTTTGCCGCCGGCTGGATCAACACATTTTGAGAAAGCCGAAGAGAATCCTCGCGACGGATATCTCGAATTCAAAGGTGCGTTGCAACTTAAATCCAATGGAGAAGAATTACCAACGGTGTTCCTGTTGCCGCAGAACTGGAATCGTCAGGTTGTTCTGTGGTTTGATCTGACGGGAAAGAGTGGACTTTACGCCGCCGATGGCAATCCCAATGCACAGATCGCCAGACTACTCAAGGCTGGTTTTGGAATAGGCAGTCCGGATTTGTATTTGACCGGAGACTTCACAGAAAATCACCAGGCGGTCACGCAGATGCCGATCGTCAGCAACCCGCGTGAATTTGCTGGATATACTCTGGGCTATAATCATCCGCTTTTTGCTCAACGAGTCCACGATGTGATGACGTGTGTTTCTAATGCGAAGTACCACGAACAGAATCCGGCAAAGATTCATGTTGTCGGCGTCAACGGAGCTGGCGTAATCGCTGCCACTGCTGGTGCATTGGCTGGAGACGCCGTGAGTTCCATTGCCGTCGATACCGCTGGCTATCGCTTTGCCGCCATCACAGAAATCCGGGACGTGAACCTTCTACCGGGAGCGGTGAAGTACGGCGACGTACCTGCAATTCTGGCACTCTGTTCGCCAACGAAACTTGCTGTGGCAGGGGAAACCGCTGAGTCCCTTGCGATTGCAGTCTCGGCTTACAAAGCCAGATCTGCAGCACCGGAATTTCTGCCATCAAGTCCTGATGGGGCAAGTATCGTAGATTGGCTGATCAAGCAGGCCTGAACTTCCTTCGGTCATCGAGGCGAGCGGGGGACGTCAGTCCCCTGATTACGCTTGAGCCCACAATCAGGGGATTGACATCCCCGCTCGCCAAAGCCACGCCTCAGGCTCAAGCGGTTTCCGTTTTCTGACGTCCACCAACTTGAACTAACATTCTGAAAAACCGGCTGTTTCTGC
>JANOZG010000020.1:0-4143 GCA_031429275.1 Planctomycetota bacterium | reverse complement strand
TCGCAGGCATAGGATTCTTCGCTCTGGCATTCGTGTCCAATGCGTTGGTCCCATGGCTCATGTATAAGGACATGCCGGAAAAGACTGTTGCGCAATTGATCAATCCAAATCTGCGTTATCAGTTCGAAGATCTCGCCCGTCGCTATCCGGATTCTTTCAACGCAGCTTATGGAACACCACCAGGCGGCGATGCTGAACACGATGAATGGTAGAACGAGAAGGTTGGTGATGCTCTGCGAGTCGGGCACAAGATTTATGTCGGAGAAGTTTGCTGGCATTGCCACAGCCAGTTCATTCGACCTGTGTCCAACGAAGAAGAACGCTGGGGACCAGTATCGCGTTCGGAGGAATATCAAAATGAGCTGCAGCGACCAGTTTTGTTTGGAACTCGCCGCGTGGGCCCGGATTTAATTCGCGAAGGTGGACGTCGTTCCAACGACTGGCACGCTGTGCATTTCTTTAAGCCGGAAAGTTTGTCGGTCGGTTCGCCGATGCCCGAATATCCGTGGTTGTTCGATGGTTCTCCTGACAAGCCGAATGCTCGCGGCCTCGCGTTGATGACTTACATCCAGTGGCTGGGTTCGTGGCAGGAAAGCTATCCGTACTACGAAGCGTACGTACCGTCTGCCTTGCAGAGGGTCGAACCGGAAGCTGCTGAAGAGCCTGCTGCGGAATAGACAGACCCAATGACAATTGCCTGCTTCAGAATTTGAAATTTGAAATTTGAAATTCACTGAGATTTAAATGAACAATAAACCTGATGAAGAAAAAGCAACGCAACTTTCGGCAGACACGGCCGCGTTCGGCAGTTCGACTCGAAAAGACCGCTCCGTCGCATGGACGATCACAATCGTCTTTGGAGTCCTGATTCTGATTCCCAGTATGCTGGGATTCGTCATGAAGTTCGGCGAACTGATGACGCTGACTGGAGGTTCCAGTGACGGAGGATTCGCGATTACTCCCGTGATCAATTACCTGCTCGCCAGCCTTGGCTTTTTCTTTCTGCTGATGTGGGCGGCCGTCAATGGAATGTTTCGCGATCTGGAACGACCAAAATACTTAATGCTCGAAAATGAACGGGAGTTGGATGCACATGGCTGAAGCTGAACACGCTGGTCCGGAGCAGACAACTCCGGAACAGGAACACGCATTTCACTATTATCGCGGGAACGAAATTCCGTGGTATATCCGAGCCATCTGGCTCGGATTCTGGATCTTCACGGTTTACTACATTATCCGCAATTTCTTTCCGGCGATGCAGGTCGAATTAGTGCTGCCTCCGTAGCGATAAATGATTCGGACGGATTCGATGTAGGACGGGTCTCCAGATCCGTCCTGTCCTGTCTAATCCGGACAGGACTGGAGTCCCGTCCTACTTTAGAATTAGACCATTCCACTATGAGCCTCGCGCCGCTGCTTGAAGAAGTCCGAGAACCGGCAGGCACATGTGCATCAAACGACGCACAGTGCTGCACCTGGTGCGGGCTTCCGTTGGCCGGCGCAAAACACAGCGCGGGCGAAATTCAAAAGCCGCAGGAAGCCATCTACTGCTGTTTCGGCTGCCGCATGGCGCATGCCATCACCGAAGAAAAAGGGCAGGAAGGCGCGATCCGCTGGACAATCGTGCGTCTTGGAATCGCGATCTTCTTTTCGATGAACCTCATGGCATTCACGATGACCATGTGGTCACTGGATGTCTACGAAGTTCAACGCGATCCGTTTCAAACTCAACTGTTTGAAGTTTTTCGCTGGCTGAGCATGATCTTCAGCCTGCCGGTGCTTTTGCTGCTTGGACTTCCGTTGCTGCAGAACGCTGTCATCAGCTGGCGGCAACGCATATTTTCCACCGATCTGCTTATCGCGACTGGTGTCGTCGCTGCGTATGGAATCTCTCTCGCCAACGTGCTGCGTGGAGCTGAATCCGTCTACTTCGAAGTCGGCGCGACGGTACTCGTTATGGTGACGCTTGGTCGCTGGTTTGAAGCGACGGGAAAACAAAAAGCGACTGAAGCGTTAGACAATCTCGCTGCGTTGCTGCCAGCCAAAGTGCAGCAAGTCACTGACGATGGATTCGCGGAGATTGAAACTTCAGCGATTCAGATTGGCAACCTGCTGCAGGTTCGAGCGGGCGACCGTTTCCCAACAGATGCCGTGCTCATTGATGGAGAAACAACAGTCGATGAGCAAGTCTTCACCGGCGAAAGTATTCCCATCAGCCGCAGACCGGGAGATCGCGTTCTCGCCGGTACTGTCAATCTTGATGGTCATGTGGTTGTTAAGGCCACTGCCGCGTTTCGTGAGGGCTCCTTTGGTCGGTTGCTGAATCTGCTCAAGGAGGCAAGGCTTTCCCGCGGCCACTATCAGCGCATGGCCGATCGAGTTTCCGCGTGGTTCTTTCCGCTGATCACTGGCGTAGCGTTGCTGACGCTGATTGTGCATTGGCACCGCGGCGCGGGAGAAGCCGTGCAGTGCAGTCTGAGCGTTCTGCTCATCGCCTGTCCCTGTGCGTTAGGACTTGCCACGCCGCTGGCTGTATGGACTGCACTCAGCACGGCCGTGAAGCACCAGGTGCTGTTCCGCAGCGGCGAAGCGATTGAGCGACTTGCAACGGTGAAAGCTGTTTGTTTTGATAAGACGGGAACACTTACGACGGGTACTCCACAAGTGAAACACATTTGCCTGCTGGACGATCATGAATCGCCCGATGTGCTGCGTCTGAGTGCCGCGCTGGCAAAGACATCGTCGCATCCGTTTTCGCAGGCCGTGGTCAGATTCATTGAATCGCGCGACGTGCAATTCGCTGATGTGAACCTCAGCCAGGTCCGTTCGATTCCCGGTGGCGGCGTTGAAGCGACACTCTCGGACGGAACGCGACTGCGGCTGGGCAGCATGGAATTCGTTTCAGCAACAGCGAATATCGATCCGCGACTCAGACTGCGCATCGCACACGCACTCGCTGTGGCTGATCAGGAGGCGGCGTCTGTTGTGGCAGTTTCTGTGTCGGATCTTCCGTTGGCCATGTTTCTGCTGACGGAGACCATGCGGCCAGAAGCAGCGGCTACGGCGAAGCTCATGATGGCTTCCGGATTGCGGCTGGTTGTGCTGACGGGCGATCGTTCTGCGAAGGCGGAGCAATTGCGTCGCAATCTTCTGGATTGTCACGAAACTGGCTGTCAGTGCAGTGCAGAATGTGCATCATCAAATGCACCTCAACACCATGATCAAACACACCACCATGTGCCTGTGCCGACGTCACGTTTGACGATTGAATGTGATCTTCGCCCCGAACAGAAAGTCTTGATGCTTCAGCAGATCCGCGAATCGCACGGCGCGGTGGCGATGGTTGGTGACGGCATCAACGACGCTCCCGCATTGGCAATCAGCGATGTCGGAATCGCGATGGGTTGTGGCGCGGATGTGTCGCGCGATTCGGCTCAAGTTTGTCTGTTGAGCAACGATGTGAGTCGTGTGCCGTGGGCGATTGATCTGGCGAAACGCACGCGGTCGGTAATTCGGCAGAATCTGTTTTGGGCGTTTGGTTACAACGCGATGGGAGTTCTTCTGGCTGCTTGTGGTTTACTGAATCCGGCGGTGGCGGCCGGGCTGATGATTGTGAGCAGCCTGTTGGTGATCTCAAATTCGCTGCGGCTGGGGTCCGGTGGGGACGTCGAACGAAAGGTGCGTCCTGTGCGGAACAATGAGGAATTGGAGTTGAACGACATCGACAGAAGAGTGAGCGTCCCACTTTAAGTTTTAGAAATCACGTTGTTTAGGGCAGAAAGATTATGGGCAGAAAGATAGCTACAGAATTTTTCTGCCCATGATTTTTCTGCCCCGATTGCGATTCGAATAACAGCTGTCTGGACGGGTCTGGAGACCCGTCCTACTTGAATTTTCCCAATGAACACCATCACCGAACTTTCACTTATTTTTATCAGCGGCATGCTGGGATCGGCGCATTGCATCGGCATGTGCGGCGGCATTGCGGCGACGATGAGTCTCGGGACCCGTTCCGTGACTGAGGCACTGGTGCGTCAGGCGTGCTGGAGTTTTGGTCGAACACTGACATATGTGTTTCTGGGCGTTATGGCGGCGGCAATTGGAGCAAAGTTTCTAATGTCGCACGGCAACGCCGTCTGGTTA
>JANOZG010000019.1:0-7704 GCA_031429275.1 Planctomycetota bacterium | reverse complement strand
CATGTTCGGCCTCGCCGCCCTCGCCCACCATTGCACCTTTGCCATAGCCGTCAATTCCTGCAATGCCGCCCAAAGCCGCGATCAACCGATCTGTCAGCATCAAACCCAGCGGTTTCAAATCCAGCTGTTTCAAATCCAGCTGTTTCAAAACCAGCGTAGGATGGATCGAACCAATCCGGTTCTCCGGCAGCCTGTTGGCAGACCTCGCAAGAGCCGTTCATTTGAGTCGGATCGGTGCCAAATGGAGATTCATAGATTTCCATCTGCCCCAGCGCCGTGGCAGGCGCTTCAATCAGCAGTACGAGGACCGCGATCCAGCGTAAAGAACGTGAAACGTTTTTCACTGTGCAAATTCCTTTTTCAATTCGTCAATGAGTTCACTCAAAGCTGAATTCAACGTGTGATAAATCCGGAACAAATCGAGTCGACACCTGCATCGGCGAGCGGGGGATACTAATCCCCTGATTGATCACCAGGATTACGCAGACATCAGGGGATTGACATCCCCCGCTCACCGATGGAACAGGACAATTGCAACCAGGATTGGTTTCACTTGCCTGAAAGAAATCAAGAGATACGGTTGGTAACTTTAATGGCAGAGCACAGTCAACGCCCGAAAGAGCTAAAGATTTCGCTCTGGCAATAACTGCCGCAGAGAAACGAAGAATCTGCCGATGACACGAAAACCGTTCGGCAGGTTTCGGCGGGTTTCGTTGAAACAGGCAGCTTTTGCGACTGTCTCTGGCAGACTCTGAGGCTGGTTTTCGCCTCACTGCACAAAACACGAAAGATCCTTTAAGATTACTGGCCTCCAGTTCGCAGTGTCTCAATACGCTGCCGTCACCATTCAACCGAAAGTGAATCATGCCAATCGAAGTGCGGTGCCAATGCGGAAAGAAGCTCAAAGCTCCAGACAAGCTAGCTGGGCGAATTGTTGCCTGCCCCGGCTGCAACGCTCAAATACAGGTGCCTTCGCTCGCAGAAACACCGGATGACGACGATTTTGAAGACGACGCACCGCCGGTGCCGCAGCCTTTGACACAACGATCTGCATTTGGCTCGCCGCCCCAGTTTTCTCCGCCCAGATCAACGCATCCGCAACAACAGGATGACCAGCGTTATTCACTTCGTGAATTCATTGAAGAGACAAGTCAAAAGGATCACGGCCAGGGATTTTTCGAATTGGAAAGTCCATACATGCTGGAAGTGAATCTCAACGGCATGGTCTGGACCAAAATGGGGTCCATGATCGCCTACGTCGGAAACATTAAATTCGTTCGCGAAGGCATTCTGGAAAAAGGCCTCGGCAAGCTCCTGAAAAAGGCCGTCACGGGAGAAGGCACAAAACTCACAAAGGCCGAGGGGCATGGAAGGCTCTACCTCGCGGATTCCGGTAAACGCATCAGTATCCTGCATCTGCAGACTGAATCGATCTTTGTAAACGGCAATGACCTGTTGGCATTGGAGCAGGGCATCGAATGGGACATTAAGATGATGTACAGCATCGCCGGAATGATGGCTGGCGGATTGTTCAATGTAAAACTGTCCGGCACCGGGATGATTGCCCTCACTTCGCATTTTCAGCCGATGACACTGCTGGTCCGCCCTGACCAGCCCGTCACCACAGACCCCAATGCAACCATCGCATGGTCAGGGAATCTGACGCCTGAATTCAAAAAGGATATTTCGCTGAAGACGTTCTTTGGACGCGGCAGCGGTGAATCCATTCAGATGCAATTCCGTGGCAATGGCTTTGTCGTTGTTCAACCATACGAAGAAGTCTATTTTCAGTCCACTTAGTTGAAAGTTGCCCCGCGGTGTTTAACCAGGAATTGCCCGAACTGACGCTCCTGCAGATTTCAGATCTGCACTTTGGACCTCCCTACGTAAAACAAGCAGGCGAAGCTGTCCTCCGAATCGCGCCCGAATTGAATGCTGATGCCATCATCGTCAGTGGCGATCTGACTCAACGCGCCAAACGAGAACAGTTTGAAGCTGCGAAGGCGTTTCTCTCGCAGCTGCCTGATGTACCGCGTCTTGTCATCCCCGGCAATCACGATGTACCGTTGTATCGATTTGTCGAACGAATGATGAATCCTCACGGACTTTACCGCGAAATCATTTCGTCGGATTTGAATCCTGTGTTGCAAATCAAAGGTGCTGTTATCGCCGGCATGGATTCTACGGCCCCTCATACGGCGATCAGCAACGGTCGCATTCTTCAGTCGCAGCTGGATGATGTCGAGAATGTCTTTCGCAGCGCGCCGCAGAATTCGATTCGCATCGTGGTCGCTCATCATCACTTTACACCGGCGCCTGATAATCTCCGCGACAGTACGATGCAGAAAGCAAAAAGAGCGATGCAGTGTTTCGCAGACCTGGAGGTTGAAATGATCCTGGGCGGCCATTTGCATCGTGCCTACGTCGGTAATTCCCTGGACTTCTATCCCGGAACGCATCGCGATCGCGGAATCATCATTGTGCAGTGCGGCACAACCACTTCACGACGAGGCCGAGGCCGTGAGCGAGAAAAGAATTCACTGAATTTCATCGAGATTCGCAAAAGCACCATTACCATTAAGCACTATATGTACTTTCAGGAAATTGACGGCTTCTCGATCCTCAGCCAGCACACGTTTCGTCGCCATCCTGCCAGCACCTGAACACTCGGAATGTAGTGCCACCGGTGTGGAAGTTTCTTCGTTTAACAGGTAGCCGGGGGAGTACTCGTTCGCTTTGTTTAGCGTATGCCTGCGGTTGACGGTTCAACGAGTTTTGTGAGGGTACATATGGACCTCTGCTTACATCCTGTTCTCTGCCTCGATGGCCCCGGCCTTAACCGTCGATGTCTCGCCAGCAGAATTCTGTGCGCTGGACTGCTGATCGCGTCGTTGGTCGGGGTGCGTTCAACCACGCAGGCGGATGAGCTTGAGAAGAAAGTTGAACTCTGGAAGAAGACGTACGAAGAAAAAATTCTGCCGATCGTGGAAGCTCGATGTGTTCAGTGTCATCGAGGCGACAAGATCGAAGGAGAATTCGACTTCGGGAAGTTTTCCAACGGTCAGTCTGCCGCCGACTCCGGGGATGCGTGGGAGCGAGTTGCCAAGCGGATTCGTCTCAGTGAGATGCCTCCGCAGGGAAGTCCGGGCCTGAACGATGAACAGAAAGGTCATTTTCAGCGATGGGTGGATTCTCGGCCGGATCAGGATCTCTGCAAACAACTGGCCTCGGAGGAAACTCAAAGCTGGTACCGCGGCTTTGTCATGAGCCGTCGCCTGACGCAGACGGAATATCGCAATGCGGTTCGCGACGTCGTGGGAGTTCCCTTGCTGACTGATGAAGAACCGCCGTCTGATGGTGCCGGCGGCGAAGGCTTTGATACCGTCGGCGATGCCTTGTTCACATCCACGATTCATCTGGAATCGTACCTTGGAATCGCCGATCGTGTGATTGAATCGGCGTTGCCTGACACGCCGACCTCCAATGATCCCGAAACCTCCATCATCAGAAATCGCTTGCTGACAGTCCTGCCCAGGTCACTGCAGGCCGACTCTTTAATGACCGATCCCGAAGCTGCTGCAGAGATCATCGCTCAGTTTTCGCGCCGTGCATGGCGGAGAACAGTTTCCGCTGAAGAAAAACAGCGACTGATGCAGTTGTATGAATCGTCCGCAGCCCGAGGTCGAGGCTTCCTGGCGTCTGTGCGAGAACCTCTGAAAGCGGTTTTGGTTTCACCACATTTTTTGTTCGTTGTGGAGACCGAACCAGATGCGTCCGGCGTGATTCGCCTGACACCACATCAGATCGCAACTCGCCTGGCATTGTTCATCTGGTCGTCAGTGCCCGACGAACAACTGCTGCAACTCGCAGATTCCGGCGAGATTCTGGACGAGCAACAGATTCGATTGCAGGTACGGCGAATGTTGGCGGACCCGAAGTCCCTGGCGTTGGGGGAAAACTTCGGCCTTCAATGGCTGGGTCTGCGAGGCTTTCAGGAAGTTCATCCGGATGGCACTGTGTTCCCTGAATTCGCCAGTGAACTGAGCTCCGACCTGCGCGAAGAAGCCATCCGTTTCGTGGCGCATGTCTTCCAGCAGAATCGACCTTTGACGGATCTTGTCGCCGCCGACTATGTGCTGGTGAATGGTCGACTGGCTCAGCACTATCAGATTGATTTGCCTGCCGAGAGTCCATGGCAGACCGTTTCCGTGGAGGATGGTCGACGAGGTGGCGTGGTTACCCTGGGCGGCGTTCTGACTGCCACTTCGTATCCTCGCCGCACAAGTCCCGTACTGCGGGGCCGCTGGATTCTGGAAGAACTACTGGGTTCGGCGGTACCTGCTCCTCCGCCGAACGTACCGGCTCTGGAAGAAAGCACCGCAAAGACTGAAGGCCTGACGTTTCGACAACGATTGGATCTGCATCGCCAAAAGGCCGAGTGTGCATCCTGCCACGATCGCATGGATCCGTTGGGCTTTGGTCTTGAAAACTTCGACGGGATTGGACGCTGGCGTGACAACGATAACGGTCAGCCTATTGACAACGCGGGCCTATTGCCATCCGGCGATTCGTTTTCCGGCCCCAAAGAACTCAAATCGGTTCTGATGAAACGAAGTGGAGATTTCCAGCAGCACATTGTTCGCAAACTTCTGGGATTTGCACTGGGAAGAGAACTCAATAAATTCGACGCCTGCGTTGTGGACACCTGCCTGAAGAAGTTGAATGAAAATGAACTCAAAAGCCAGGTGGTGATCGAAGAAATCGCTTTGAGCTATCCCTTCCAATACCGATACCATAAACAGTCTGAGCCCGTGCCCGAGCCAAAATCGACGGCACAAGCACTCTTCGAACGGCTGGAGAAGCTTGCTCGGAAAGCAGACGAACTCAACAAGAAAGCCGAAGCTGTGTCGGAATCCAAACCATGAACGAAGATCGCATAATTCCTCAAACGGCATCTCGCAGACGAATGCTCAAGGGCTACGGAGCTTTGCTGGCTCTGCCATGGCTCGAATCCGCTATCCCCCGCGCCGTTCGTGCTCAGGACAAAGTGACGGAATCAGCAACAGGACTTCCCGCGGGACGACCGCCCGTTCGTTCTGCGTTTATCTATTTCCCCAACGGGGTCTGGGAGAAATCATGGACTCCGGACAAATCAGGTCGCGACTATGAACTACGCCCCACGCTGCAGCCTCTGTCAGAAGTGAAGGATGACGTTCTGGTGCTGACCGGGCTGAATAAAAAAAAGATAGTCATGGCGGTGACGGACACTATGCCAAGACGGCCAATTTTCTGACCGGAATGCCTGTCGCCAAAACGACCGGCAAGAACATCAGCAGCGGAGGCATCTCGGTCGATCAGCTGATGGCTCAACACACCAGCCAGTTTACTCCGCTGCCATCGCTGGAACTGGGCACCGAACCCGTGATCAGCGGCATCGACAGCAATGTGGGATATACGCGACTTTATGGTTCGCATATCTCATGGCAGTCGCCGACTCGTCCGGTGGCCAAGGAGATTAATCCACGTCTGGTTTACGAGCGACTGTTTGGTCGGCGAGTATCCGACGATCCGGCTCGATCGGAGTCGTATCGCAATCTGCTCGATTTTGTCCTCGAGGATGCTCGCCAGCTCCGTCCGCGTCTGGGGCGAGATGACCAGTTCAAAATGGACGAATATCTGGACTCCGTCCGCGCCGTCGAGAAGCGGATTGAATTCTCGATGCAGCAGAAGCCACGAGATTGGCAACCATCGGCAACTCTGGGAGAAACCACTCCGCCGCGTCCAGGTGTGCCGGCTGACTTTCGTGAGCACATCGCGATCATGCTTGACCTGATGGTGCTGGCGTTCCAGACGGATTCGACTCGAGTCGCTTCGCTGATGTTTGCCAACGATGTTTCGGGCCGCAACTTCTCGTTCGTGGAAGGTGTGAGCGGCGGACATCATGAGTTGTCGCATCATGAAAATAATGAAACCAAGATCGCTCAATACGAGCGGATCAATCGCTGGCATGTGGAGCAGTTTGCGAGCATGCTCAAGAAGCTAAAAGCGATCCCGGAAGCTGATGGCACGCTACTGGATAATTGCATGATTCTGTTTGGCTCCAGTATCTCCGACGGCAATCGCCACGATCCCGACAACCTGCCAGTTCTGCTGGGCGGCCGAGGCGGACGGACACTGGAATCCGGTCAGCATCTTCCGTCGAAGGGCAGTATGCCGTTGTGCAATCTGTATGTCTCGATGCTGGATCGCATGGGCGTTGAAGTCGAACAATTTGGAGACAGCACCAAACGCCTGCTTGATCCTGCTGGCTGACCGCTGAGCATTCCAAGCTCCCGCGTTCACCATCGTTAACATGATCATCGACAGCTGCGGTTCCAGGTGCATCGTTCAAGGTGCATGGTCTTGGCGATCGCACTCCCCATGATCACTACAAGATTTCAAATCTCAAATCTCAAATCACACCGCCCCTCGTCCCTTCTCCCCGCAAGGGGAGAAGGTGGCCGAAGGCCGGATGAGGGGTGCGGATCCGCCCTCAACACCTGCCCCAGAAAAACCCACAGTGTGACCAGCGGTGAATAGATTCTATCGAGGAATCCATCGATCGCTTTCAGTGCCTGCGAGTCGAGCTCCTCGGAGAGGATGTCGGTGAACGGCAATCCTCCATCCTGCAGAAACGGACGTCTCAGGAATCGCATCTGCTCCCGAACTGATCCTCGACCAGAATAAGACATCCCTGTGGCCTCCTTGCCGGTGATGAATCTGTCCCTGGGAGCTATTTTTACCGTTGAAGCAGTTTGTAACGATTCGCCGAAGGCGTGGGGCTTTTGGAACTGAGATGGCGGAGATTGCCGGGATGATTGATTTTTCGGCTTTATGAGTGCCGCAGGTCTGGAATGGAATCCGGTTGAGCAGCAGTTGGAGTCGTTACGGACTCTGATGGCGGAATTGCGTCACGAAGTCGCGGAACTGCGTGCAGAAAACATCGAGCTGCGGCGTGAGGTTGGCTATTGGAAGAGCATGCATGCTCGGGTGGTTGAGCGGAATATAAAATTGCAGGCCGAACTTGATGCAGCGAAGGCCGAGATTCGGCAGCTCAAAGACGAACGCTTCGGAAAGAAATCTGAAAAGCAATCACGCATTGATCGCAGCAATCAGCTCGACGATCCGCAGCAGCGGCAGGAGGCCCCGAAAAAGAAACGTGGGCGGCAGCCGGGAAGTTCGGCCCCGAAGCGGAGAGACTATTCACACCTGCCCGCACGCATTCAGGAAGTCGATGTTCCGGACGACGCCAAGGTCTGTCCCTGCTGCGGTCTGCCGTTGGAGGGACTTGGACAAAATGACGACTGCGAACAGATCGAAATCGAAACGGTGACATATCGCCGCGTTGTCCGGCGGAAGCGTTATCGACGAACATGTGCGTGTCCTGATCCACCGCGAACCGTGACCGCACCATTGCCACCGCAGCTGATTCCGAAAAGCATTTTCGGCACGAGCCTCTGGTGTCATCTGCTGCTGGAAAAGTTTCATCTGCAGCGTCCCATGCATCGCATCATCTCACAGTTACAATTGCTCGGGCTGGACATGGCACCGGGAACAATTGTTGATGGGCTGAAGTGCATCGAGCGCCTGCTGACAACCGTCTACGATGCAATTCGAGCGCGTCAGTTGACGTCGGCGTACTCACATGCCGATGAGACGCGATGG
>JANOZG010000018.1:0-8478 GCA_031429275.1 Planctomycetota bacterium | reverse complement strand
GCGACCGGATCACCGTGGCTGGTTCGCAGTTCGTTTCGCATGCGAGCAATCAACTCGACTCGCGCCGGATCGCGTTCGGTGCGAACAACGCCCCAGTGTTTGGCGACCAGATCGGCAAGTGGCTCGCTCTTCAGGCTGAGCATCTTCTGAGCCTGATTGGCATTGATTGCCGAAGCTGGCAGTTTTCCATCGCCGACCAGTCTCAGCAGTGCCGAGGCAGAATCAGCGCGGTCTGTAAGCGTTTCAATCGCTGCTGGCTGGACATCAGCCGGGAGTGCAGGAAGCCGCTCGAGTAGTACCTCGGTGGAAGCCAGCGAGTGAATTCGGCCAATTGCCTGGATCGATCTGCGACGAGAATCTGATTCCGTCGATTTGTCCAGAACGTCGATGGCCAGATTCAGTGCCTCCTCCGCTTCTGCTGTAATCAGAGCATTGATGAATCGAAGACGCGTTGAATCATCTTTGGAGTTTGACGCCAGAACTTTCGCGCGGTCCATGGCATGCGGAATCCGCAGTGTCGTTCCGAGTTCGACGGAGGGTTCCATGGTGGGCCGAACGGCCTTCTGGTTCATCGTATTGATCAGCGTGCGTTCAAGCTGGGTACGAATCTGCAGCAATGTATCGCCAGCCAGCTCACCTGATCGCACTCGTTCGGTTAATAACTGCAGACAACGGTTCGCGGCATCTTCCGTGGATGCTGAGTTGACCAGCAATCGCACGTAGTTGGCAACGGCGCCCGTGTCCGGTTTGGATGTGGAAAGAATCCGATCGACGGCTCGCGGCAGAAGGTCAAGTACCGGTGCTGGAAGTGGCCTCGGCAGACGTTCAATTTCCGCCACGAGTTCTGCTGTCTGAGTCTCCAGCAGCGGATGCAGATTCTGCCACACAATTCGAGGGACCAGCGGATCGTCACCAGCCTGAGCCAGCACGGCGACCAGAGTCGGGATGGTTGGGATCGATTCCTGCTTCGTCGCGGCAATCGCGACTTGCAGACGGACCTGTGGTGATGGATCGTTGCGGAGGTCAAAGATTTGCTCAGCCGTGTCGTCGGAGAGCGACTTCTGATCTCCGGCCGCTCGAACAGCCCACGACTTGTAGAAGTCATCACCGTTCGTCTTGAGCAGCATCTGCGCCTCAGGCGAGTTGGTGCTGATGAGTACGCCGAACACACCTTGATCTATGCCTGCCGGTCCCGGAAAAGCAATCGCCAGTGTCAGGTGCTCAATCAAGGCTTTGTGATCGCCGTCGTTCAGCAGTCGTTCCCTCAGCAACCGTTGGGCGATGTCACGCTGATAGCCGTTGCCTGATCCGAGTCGAGTGACAAGCTCCTGATCATCGAGCGTCGCCATATCCTCCGGCTTCGCTCTTGGCGTGTCTTTGTATCGTAGTCGATAAAGCCGCCCTTTGAGACGATCGATGCCCGTCGGATCACGGTTCGCATCCTGATAGCAGTGATAACGGTCGTACCAGTCGAGAATGTAAAGACATCCGTCCGGCCCGGTCTTCTGAACCACTGGCATGAACCAGGCATCGTTCGCGCTGAGCAGATCGGGTTCGGGAGATGCTTTGTATGTCGATTCGAAGCGTTCGATGCGATCGCTGTTGATGCAACTGCCGTGGATGTTGCCCATGTAGAGCTTCTTGCGGTATTGCTCCGGATACGCATCGCTGTCGTACCAGTGAATGCCGCAGTACGCCGCCTTCTGATGTTTGTGGCTGACGATGCTTTCGATCTTCCACGTGAACGGCGGATACGGGCCTCCCTGGCGATGGTAGTAACCGGTTTCATTCAGATGCCACAGATGGTCAATTACACACGCGCTGATGAAGGCTTCTCCTTCATCATTGAACGCGATGCCCCACGGATTGCTCGTGCCTTCGCAGAACACCTGGAACTCGCGAGTCTTCGGATGAATTCGAAACATCGCACAGGTAAAGTCCCACGGCTTCAGTCCATCTTTGAAGTTCGGATTCTTCGGACCGTAGACCACATGTGCCGGATTGAAGACGCCGTTCAGGCCATAAAGCCAGCCGTCGGGGCCCCAGGTCAGTGAGTTCGGAAGTTCGTGAGTGTCATCGCGGCCAAAACCAGTCACGACAACTTCTGACGTATCGGCTTTGCCATCGCCGTCGGTGTCCTGCACGAACAGAATATCCGGAGCGTTGGCGATCCAGACGCCACCATGTCCGACCGCAATGCCGCTGGGGATGTTCAGGCCGTCCATGAACACGCTGAACTTGTCCGCCTTGCCATCACCGTCAGTGTCTTCGAGGATCTTGACGCGGTCCTTGCCCGGCCCTGGCGATCGTCGAGGATACTCGAGCGACTCGGTGATCCAGAAGCGACCTCTTTCATCGATTGTCATCGCCACAGGATTGACGATGTCTGGTTCCGACGCGACCAGTTCAACGGTAAAGCCTTCCGGCACCGTCATCTTCGCAATCGCTTCTGCAGGACTCAGCGCCGGCCCTGGCGGTTTATCTTGAGCGTGCGGAATGCGTTCTTCCTGAGCGAGGACTGGGATTGAGACAAGGGCGGAAACCACTAGAGGCAAGCACATGATCCGACACCGCATTCGACTGATACTCCCTATTTCGTTTCTTTCCAGATTGATGATCTTGGCTGTATGTTGACAGATGCTCGGGTTAGTGGCAATTTGATCAAGAAGTTCAATGCTCTGAATCAGGCTTCCAGCAAGATCTCGCCAATCGGGAAACCTAGTCTGGCTTGGCTAGTTTAACAAGACTACCTGACACGCACAGGCGGAGGAATCGCAGCCCTTTGTAGGATTGGGTAAAACGTGCTGAAGGTGCGGATCAGTCGTGCGCTCCTGGCTCTGTTGAATGGCCGCGACTCAGCGGTCGATACTGAGGTCATGAACGATTCCGCAGCAAAACAGAGCGAGTTTGAACAGAACTGTCTGACAGTTCTCAACTGCTACGCTGTGCGTGACGCGTCTGCCAAGGCCGCAACCAAAGAATATGCAGGTTGGCTTGATCGGATTCAGGACGTCCAGGGCATCGAACGAACGACGCTGACTTCTATCCACGGATTTTTGATTGCTCAGGGCCTGATTCGTTTTGAATTCAACGGCCGCAGTGTCGGGCTTCAATATCAGCTCAGCACGCAAGGCCGTGAAGCGATGGCGCGTGAATCAGTTTACCTGAGCGACGACCCGCACCGCAACGAAACACAGGACAACGAATCCATCAGCCATGCGGCCTGAGTCCTGGGTGGCGCACCTGCTGGATTACAGGCTTTAGCTTGCCGCGTTGGCGAGAACAGCAGCCTAAAGCCTGTACTCCAACGGCTCGTGCGCAATCGGGGTTAAAATTGTCTGGATGCGACTTACACATCCTTCAGCCAACCTGCGGCATCGACAGGAAAATCATACGGCTGACCATTCAAACGCAAGTGTTTCGATTTTTGTACGGCGTCGAAGTAGGCCTCGGACACTCGCACGTGCGTCAAATGCAGCGTATCGGAAATCTGAATCACGCGGGCATTTTCGGGCTCCGTCATACCGATTGTCTGCAGCGCACAATCGACGGCTGCGGCATCCGTCGGCAGCGTGATGGGAATCATAGCAGCTTCCGGATGCAGACCGGTGATACAGTTGATGCGAGTTGATTCTGCATCGATTTGATCAACACAGCGTTGAGTCGTAAACTCTGACATGCCAATGCCCGTGGCGTTGCCGTACGTTTCCTTTGTCAGTGAACGCACAAGAATGCGTCGGACTCGCGCTGTATCCTGCGCAGTTGCGGCATGATCGTTGTACTTGCGACCGATGACGTTGGCATCCATCCCGACGCCGCTGATGTTTTTGCCGATGCGATCAACGATCAGCAGATCGACATCATCAAAGGGCAGTCGCGGCAGCCAGCGATTGGCGAGAACCAGCAGTTCCGGTTCCCGGCGGCCGAAGTCTTCGGGACGCACGGCTTCGAGCAATGCGGTTTCGTCTTCTGCATTTTCCAGAATCGCCATGCCGCCACAAATACGACAGACCTTCAGAACCTGCTCAGCAACCGCAGCGATGATTTCAGGAAAGCTCATCGTTAGAATTCCGCGATGGTAAATCTTCGCTCCTTCGTGCTTGCCGAAGCCGATCAGCATCATCTTGTGCAGACCGGACTCCACTGGTCCTACGAATCGCGTGTGAGGCTTCACACGTCCGACGACGAACACGTGATCGGCTTGTGATGCGTATTTGTCAAAATGCACGGGCAGACCATTCGACGTCTGAGCCACGATGACTGTTTCCATTGTCGCTCGAATTGGCACAACGACGGATTGCTCGGTAATGCCAAGTGTCGTCAGCATTCGAACCTGACCTTCGGCTGTTCCTCCCGCATGGCTTCCCATCGCCGGCACAATAAACGGCGCGGCACCGATGGAAGTAAAGTGCGCCGCGATTTCACGCAGGATCAGTCCGATATTGGCGATGCCTCGGCTGCCTGCGGGGATGGCAACGCTTTGTCCGGGACGAATGAGTCTGTGCAATTCCAGCGACTGCATCTGCTGCTGGACAGACGCTGTAATATCGTCGACTCGGGGAGTGTCGAACGTCTGAATCACATCACACATTCTGGGGAATTGAGCCACAGGGAGAGCCTTTTCGCAGGTTTGTGTCTGGACGGCCTGTGAAGGCCGTCCTACGGGGCGGAGTGCCGGATTCTGGTTTTCTCCGCGTGAGAAGTAAAGCCGCGTAGCGCAATCTCCATGAATTGATTCCTGTGCGAACGGCCTTGTTCCGTCGCCCTGCTACAATTCCGCGTTGAAGCGCAGGCTGCAGCCTGTCATGTTTCGCACTGGAGAATTTTTGTGAGTGATGTCTGGAACAAAGCTGCTCGTCAGCCTAATGACGAAGGTGTCGTGAATGTGCGGATGCCGTACGAGAACGGCCGAATTTTCGCTTTCGCGGTACTGCAGGAATTTGATCGATCCGAACGATTCATTCAGGACATCATGGCCGATCTGGACAGTCGGCATTCCCTTAGCAGCGCAGATCGGTCGCTGGCTTTGGATGTCGCAGCTGGTGTTGTACGGCGCGGGCGAACGCTGGACGTTGTCATTCAATCACGCATCACGCGGCCTCGTCACAAAGTCGAACCGGACCTGTGGCGAGTCCTGCGAATCGGCGCGTATCAGTTGCTGTTTTCGAGGACTCCGGACCACGCAGCGGTTGATTCCACTGTTGGACTTTGCCGTTTGATCGATCGTCCCCGCTGGACGGGTTTCGTCAACGGTGTGCTACGTGGCATTGGACGTCTGTTGAGTGACGAACCAGCGACCGAACCATCACCGTTCACACTTCCGACATCAGCCGGGCAGTGGCGGAGTCTGAACGAAGCGATTCTGCCAGACCCGCGATTTGAACGAACGGATTATTTCGCAGACGCGTTTTCTCTGCCTCAGGCCCTGGCGGAACGCTGGACGTCGCGATTGACGGAAGCGGAATTGATTGCGGCGTGTTTTCATTCCATCGATCCGCCGGAAACAACGCTGCGGATAAATTCGATGCGAGCCAATCGCGATTCGGTTCTGCAATCATTGATCGATGCCGGCTGCAAAGCATCCGCCGGAAGGATCGAAGGCAGCATTCACCTTCAACAGTCGCCGCGTCTTGAAACGCTACCCGGTTATGCAGAAGGGTTCTGGAGCGTGCAGGACGAAGCCGCAATGTCAGCGTCTCTGCTGCTGGCACCCCACGCTGGTGAGACCATTCTGGATCTTTGCGCCGCACCGGGCGGAAAGACTACGCATCTCGCGGAACTCAGCGGAGACAAAGCGAGCATCGTGGCCTGCGACGTCGCCAACGGTCGTCTGCAGCGCATTCGTGACAACGCCGCGCGACTGCAACTGACTTCCATTGAACCGATGGTGATACCGAAGGACGGACGAGATTTGCCCGCTGGTCCGTTCGATGCTGTGCTCGTTGATGTGCCGTGTTCAAACACCGGCGTACTGAATCGTCGTCCTGAGGCGCGTTGGCGATTCGACATGAACGGCCTGAATGAACTGGTCGTGCTGCAAACCCGATTGCTGCTTCAGGCATGCGAACTGGTCCGGCCCGGTGGCCGCCTGGTCTATTCAACATGCAGCATGGAACCTGAAGAAAACCGAGGCGTGGTTGACGCCGTTTTACTGGCTCGCAAAGACTTCCATTTAAACCGCGAAATTCAGCATCGACCGGGACTTCCAGCGGACGGCGCTTATCAGGCGTTGCTGATTCGTTCTTAGAAGGCTGTCATCCAGGAAGCTCGTAACTCGGCTCTCCAGAGTCGAGCATTTCCAGCGAATCCTCGACTCTGGAGATTCGAGTTACGCTCTTTCGAGTGAATCTGGGCGGGTGAGCCAATTTCGATCGTAGAATTCGAAAAATCGTCTTCCAGCGTTCGGCTGAATCTGCTACTTGTTCCGCCGAAGCGCCTATTGATCTCTCCGCGGGAGGCGGAGTTGACGACGGATTTTCCTGGCGCGGGAAGGGATTCCCATGCAAAGTTCTATGTGGAAATTACTGACAGCAGCTGGCATTATTGGCATCGGGACCCTTGTGGTTCTGGAGGTCCAGAATCGACTGCCCGCGCAATCTCAAAACAATCGCACATCCCAGGCTGCAGCCGCGGGTTTGCCGACGGAATCCGATGTGATTCCGGATGCGACGACCGATCTGGATCGTATGCTGGCTGGCAATTCCGGCGTCGAAGACACCCAGTTCGCTCTCAATGAGCCGAATGTGCCAGACGATCCGGGCCCTTTGGCACCGCCAGCGGAAGAGATAGTATTTGCCGCTGAGTCTGCCACTGTCGATCGAACCGTGCTTAAAGACAGCCTGACAGATGATGACAATCTCTTCGATCGTTCAGGGAGTGCTGACACGAGTCAGAAGTCATCAGACGCTCTCTCTGAAGCAGAATCTTTCGAACCGGTCGCCGAACCAATCAAGAAAGTAAGTTACTCTCCAGAGCCCGCGACCGAAACAGCATCATTATACCGCGTTGTCCCGCGGGACGCTCAGCCATCCACAACAGGACGTAAATCATCAACTCAGTTTTTCAATGGTAATCCGGCAACGGGGAAAACAACTCCCCCAACAAGTGGTCGGCCTGCTGCGACGGATCAAACGAAAGCAAAAGGACAGCCTGCTGCTACCAGCGTCACTGCGGTCAATGTTGCACCAGTCGCGACTCCGCAACCAGAGTCGCTGCCAGTCGATCCACAATCACTCAAAACGAGCGATGTTAAATCGCAGGCCGTAATTAACGGTATCCAGCCAACTGGCGCGCAGGTACGGGGTGACGTGCGAGCAGGAACGGGAGTCATAACCGCCGCGCTTTCGCCGAATGCAACGAATCAGGCTGACGAAGCCCTGGAACCGTTCAAGCCGGATGAGACTCCGGAACTCGGGGGCCTTGATAGCAACGCTCCGGCGGACGATGCTCCGATGATGGACTTGCCAGGGTTTGAAGCGGATGAAACCAAAGAATTTGAATTCACTCCAGACCCGCAGACTCCAGCTATACCTCGCCCCGAAACAAATCCCGCGCTGAACGACGAAGAAAAGACAGACTTCTTCGATGCAGATGAGCCTGTGCCGACTCCTCCGGCAGGTAATCCTGGTGGACGACCTGGTTCTCGCCCCAATGAACAGCCTGCTTTTGATGAGTTTCCTAAACCATCTTTCCCGGACCGAAAATCGGTCCCGTTGATGGATGAAGACGCCCCGTTTGATTCGAACCCAGACCGCGACAATCGACTGGAAGACCCCCAGGATCTTCCAGCCGTCAATGATCGCCCTTCACCCTCGAATCCAGATCGAGGCCGTCCAGTACCGGACGATTCCACCGAACGCAGCGTCTCCGAGGTCATGCGACCTCAGCTTAGTATCCAGAAACGCGCGCCGGATACGGCAACGGTTGGTGTGGCACATGAGTATACCATTGTTGTAACAAACGACGGCGATTCTGCCGCATACGATGTGATCATTGATGATGAGCTTGGTGATGCTGCTCGACTGGAAAACTCAAAGCCTGTCGCAGACTTTGATCGTGTCAGTGGAAAGCTGAGCTGGACGATTCGTGAACTTGCTCCTCGCCAAAAACAGGAGATCGTTATTCGAATAACTCCGACTGGCGAAGGCACGCTCGACGGCATGGCCACCGTTCGCTTCAAAGCCCAGGTAAAATCAGCAACTGTTATCACCGCACCAAAATTGACACTGGAAATGACAGGTCCGGAAGCTGTGAAAGTTGGCGATGAAGTCGAACTGCGTTATGTCATCCGCAACAACGGATCAGGCGACGCCAGCAATGTGATTCTAAGAAGTGTGTTGCCGCCTGGTCTGAAGCATTCTGAAGGTGGCGACCTGGAATACGAAATTGAAAACCTTCCCTCCGGCGGCAAGGAAGTTATTGACCTGACAGTAAGTGCTGTAGAACCCGGCAGCTATCACACAGTGTCTGAAGTGACAG
>JANOZG010000017.1:0-4126 GCA_031429275.1 Planctomycetota bacterium | reverse complement strand
GATTCCGATTCGCGGGTCAGGTCAACAGCCTCAGGAGCGCTCAACTGCAACTTGGCCGCCAGTTCATAGCTGGCAATGCGAGCTTCAAGGAGTGAGTCATCAGGTCGTGCCGTGGCATGTTCTCGATTTAAAAGTTGCAGTAAGTCCCGCCCTGCCCTGCTAAAGGTATCGTCTGGGTTTGCCGGGAACAAATTCGCAATCGGAGGTCGATTGGCTGTTGTTTCAATGATGGTACCCTGATGCATCGCTGGCAGAAATCCAGCGTTCCAGTTACCCGCGCCGCCTGGCGGCAAGCCTCGCACATCGGGTAGAACAACAAACGATGGAAGGTTGTTGGTCTCGCAGCCAAGACCGTAAGTCACCCACGATCCCATGCTGGGAAATCCCGGTCGGATAAAACCGCTGTTCATCATGAACATTGCCGGACCGTGAAGAGCGGACTTGTTCTGCATCGAATAAATAAACGCCATGTCATCGACATGCTTGCTCATTTGAGGGAATAAGTCGCTCAACCAACGACCACATTCGCCATGCTTCCGAAATCGCCAGAAGCTCTTCGCGTAAGATCCTGCGACACCGGCAAAAGTCTGCTTGCCAAGCTCTGCGTCGAAAGTCGTGCCGTGGACTCGTTCCAATTCCGGCCTGTAGTCCCAGGTATCGACATGACTCATTCCGCCTGGACAGAAGATCTGAATGACGCAGTTCGCTGTGGGACGATGGTGACACTCACTGCCGGACGTTGGTGCGAGTCCGGCGCGGGGCTTTAGCTGTTGGCTGGCAACCACCGATTCGCTGCCAAGAATTGCAGAAAGTGCCATCGCGCCGAAGCCGTCGCCAGCGCAACTCAAGAACTGACGGCGAGAATTCTGTTTCCAGGGCGAGTCTTGTGAATTCATATCAGGTTTCTCCCCGAGTGTAGTTTCAGGGAATATAAAAGTACGTTCAGCGTATGGGCCGGATTGATATACTACTGAGAACGAACTGGGGCACAAAGTCGAACCTGAATGAGGATGATCGATTGGCCCGCAAATTGAAAGTGAGGCTTCCACTGAAAAAGTCTGCAATACTCCATGTCGCTTTCTTTGTGATGACCCTGATTGGCGAAGTAGCAGCAAATCTCCAGCGAGTTTACGCTGAAGACAGGGAAATCAACTTCAATCGATACGTCCGGCCGATTCTTTCGGATAAGTGTTTTCAATGCCACGGACCGGATGAAGCAAGCCGCAAGGCAAAGCTGCGGCTGGACGATGAAACGGCCTTGAAGGCCGAGCGAGATGGCATTGTCATTGTGAGGCCCAATGATCCGGCTGGAAGTGAAATGATCCGCCGCATATTGTCAAACGAAAAATCTGAAATCATGCCGCCGCATGAATCTGAAAAGCCGCTTTCTGTGAAGGAGAAGCAGACACTGCAACGCTGGATTGAGGAAGGCGCGAAGTGGTCGAAACATTGGGCCTATGAAATGCCCGTGAGAAATGATGCGCCTTCGGTGAAAAACGCCAATTGGCCTCGGAATTGGATCGATAAGTTCATTCTGTCTCGATTGGAATTCGAACGACTCTCGCCATCAGTCGATGCGGACCGTGTGACTCTGTTGCGTCGAGTTTGCTTTGATCTGACCGGACTTCCTCCGACTGAATCGATGGCGAAAGAGTTCCTTGCTGATAACTCCGTTGACGTCTACGAGAGACTGGTTGATCAGTTGCTCAGCTCACCGAATTACGGCGAGCGAATGGCGGTCTTCTGGCTGGACCTTGTGCGTTACGCGGACACCGTTGGATATCACGGCGATCAGACTCAGAATATATCCCCATATCGTGATTGGGTGATCAATGCTTTCAATACAAACCAGCCATTCGATGACTTTACTCGCGACCAGCTGGCGGGCGATCTGCGTCATAATCCCTCAACAGATCAAATCATTGCCACGGGCTACAATCGATTGTTGCAGACAACTCACGAAGGTGGTTTGCAGGCAAAGGAATACAGAGCGATTTATGCTGCAGATCGTGTTCGGAATGTTTCCGCCGTCTGGATGGGAGCGACTGTCGGATGCGCTCAGTGTCATGATCATAAGTTTGATCCGTATACATCGGAGGATTTCTATTCATTGAGTGCGTTCTTCGCTGATGTGGATGACGAAACACATTTCACGGCTGGATCAAACGCGAATCCGACCGCTCGTGATCCTGAGCTTGAGTTACCGACAGCGGACCAAAAAACTCACCTGGCCGACATTATGAGTCGGCAGAACGCTGCCAAAGCGAAACTTGAAACCAAAGGCATGTCGGAAGCCGAACTTAAAGCGATTCGCGACTCAATCAAAGACATTGATGCCGAGCTTAAACGGCTCCGCCTGGGTTTTCGTCGTTCGATGATTACCGTCGCGTTAGAGACACCTCGTGTTGTCAGGATTCTGCCACGAGGTAACTGGCTCGACGAAAGCGGACCCATCGTCGCGCCCAATTTGCCAAAATTCATGGAGTCGACAACAGCCGCCAACGGACCTGGACACCGGGCGACTCGGCTCGACCTTGCCAACTGGCTTGTTGATGCAGAGAACGTCAGCGGATTGCTGACGGCCCGTGTCATGGTGAATCGCCTTTGGGCGCTAGGTTTCGGCAGTGGTTTGTCAGGTCGGTTGGACGACTTCGGTGGACAGGGTGAGCCACCTGTGCATCCGGAACTGCTTGACCGTCTGGCGCATGAGTTCGTGGATAGTGGCTGGAACGTGAAGGCCATCATGAAACTGATCGTAACAAGTCGAACGTATAAACAGTCTTCCGTTGGGCGGTCTGATTTACTGGATCTTGATCCGAATAACCGACTGTACGCCCGGCAATCGACATCTCGACTTCCGGCAGAAATGATTCGCGACAACGCGTTGGCCATCGGTGGTCTGCTCGTGCGGGGAATTGGCGGACCGAGCGTAAAGCCGTATCAGCCGGAAGGATATTACCGTCACTTGAATTTTCCGGAGCGCACATATCAGCAGGATAATGACGACCAACAGTGGCGGCGTGGAGTCTACGTTCATTGGCAGCGGCAGTTTCTACACCCGATGCTGAAAGCATTCGACGCGCCAAGTCGAGAAGAATGCACGGCTCAACGAATGCAATCGAACACTCCCATGGCTGCGCTGGTCCTGTTGAATGATCCCACATTTGTGGAAGCTGCTCGTGCATTTGCCGCCCGATCGCTTGCCAATGACATCGGGACCGATGATCAACGACTGGCATGGGCATTTAAACATGCTCTGACTCGTGAACCTGCAGTGCAGGAACTTGGTGTACTTCGCAGACTGTTGAAAGAGAATCGCGAGTCTTTCGACATGCGACCAGAGGATGCTGTCTCTTTTCTGAATATTGGCCTGACAAAGCCAGGGATTGGCCATGATGAGCGGGAGCTGGCCGCCTGGACTGCGGTCTGTCGCGCCATTCTGAATCTGGCGGAAACGAATTCAAGGAATTGATCAAATGCGTGAACAACTCCAAGATCCTGCCCTCGTCGCTTTAAGACGCCGCGCGTTTCTGCGGCGGATGGGAGTTGGCGTCGGCGCTGCCGCGTTACAATCGCTGATGCTGGACGATGGTTTGAAAACACTGGCACGAGAAGCGTCGGGAACAGGGCAAATACGCAATGACCTGCCACACCACCGGCCGCGCGTGAAGAATGTGATATTTCTATGTATGGCTGGTGGACCTTCCCATCTGGAGACCTTTGATTTCAAGCCCCAGCTGAATGCGTTGAGTGGCCAGCCGATGCCAGAGTCGTTTACGAAGGGCCAGCCGATTGCACAGTTGCAGGGGCAGCAACTGAAAGTTCAGGGACACCTGACCAAATTCAAACAGTATGGTCAGAGCGGTCAATGGGTCAGTGACTTCCTACCGCATCAAGCCAGCATCATCGACGAACTATGCATCCTGCGGTCAATGGTTACTGAACAAATCAATCACGATCCCGCGCATACGTTTATGAACACCGGGACGGCAATCAGTGGACGACCATCGATGGGGGCGTGGGTCGGCGTCAGCAAAGTTGGGGTTGCGTCGCAATGTAGATCATGTGAGATCTGTTTACGGTTGATGAGGGGCGAAGGCGAGACGTCGTTGGGCCTGGACGGAGG
>JANOZG010000016.1:0-5594 GCA_031429275.1 Planctomycetota bacterium | reverse complement strand
CGACCTCGGCATCGGCAAGTTCACCGTCTGGGTGCGAGCTGTCAGTGCAGCAGGCACAAAGTCTGGATGGTCAGTGTCCAGAGACTTTACCGTCAACACTTCGGCGGTTCCTGCACCAATGATTCGAAACCAGTTCACGTCCCGTCCCAACATCGTCTGGAAAGATCTGCCGGGTGCTGTGAAGTACGACGTGTGGCTGGACAGCACAACGGTCGGTCAGGTGAGCACGATCATTCTTCACAATTTCACAGGAAAATCCTGGCAGAGCGCCACAGAGCTGCCGCTCGGTCAGTATCGCGCGTGGGTGCGGGGACTGGATGCCAGTGGGCTGGCCGCTGCCTGGTCAAGCGTCGTCAATTTCTCAGTTGTCACAGCACCGACAATGACAGGACCGTTAACTTCCACATTCAGTCTGCGTCCGCAGTTCACGTGGAACGCCGTCGCGAGTGCCACAAAATACGACGTGCAGGTGAGAAACCTCGACACGGAAACACCGGTCGTCAATCAGACTAATATCACCGCGACGAACTGGACACCGTCATCTGATCTTCCCACAGGAAACTACCGCTGGTGGTCGATCGCCGCCAACGCGAACTACCGCGGGCAGTGGTCGAAACCTGTGGATTTTTCCGTGGGCGGTCGTACGGAGTTGCTCACGCCAACAGGTTCCGGCAATGACACAACTCCGACATTTGCATGGAAACCCGTCACAGGTGCCGCAAGCTACCAGCTCTGGGTCGATCGAGCCGACACTTACGTCAGCGCGATTATCAATGTCAGCGGCCTCACTGCCACGACTTACACACCAACCACGGCGCTGCCTCTCGGCACCTACCGAGCCTGGGTGCGGGCTGTCAGTACCACCGGACAGGTCAGTGACTGGAGTGAAAGCCTGACATTTGTCATTACCGCGAGTTCCGCAGCCGCGAACCATCAACAGCCAGAAGAACTGTTCGCCGAGATTGATGACATCCTTGCGGTCCTGATGACGTCCGTTGTGCAATCTTCGGAGATGTTAAACGATCCTCCGGTGATGTCAGTTAGCAGCGGACCGCAACCTGTTCCTATCGGTGTCGAAACACAAATTGAAGACGAGCAAGCGATAGATATTCTGATGACACAATCGGAATTCCCCGAGTGGATCGGAGAAGGAGTCCCAACGCCTGAACGTGAGACTGGTCGTCGTCAAATGCCGACAGCCATGAACCGCCTCGATGGAGTCATTGGGGTGTAGGCGCAGTTGATGGTAGATCTGCGAGACCAGGTGCTTCGATATCGTCTGAATTAGGGGTGGCCGGGGTTGGAGGGCGCTAGCCCGAAACCCCGGGGCTTCCTTTGCTATGGTCTGTCCAGCCCCGGCCAACCAACACCAATGCTTGATTGTGACGAAGCACCAAGCCGCGTGGTTCCACGCCTCGCCGCCTTCAAACCAGTATGCGCAGCGCGGCGATCTGCCGAGACTTTCCCTGGATGCTTTCATTGAAAGTCCCGATGACGTTATTCTTCGGAGCAATTCCTGGCGGCACATCGACATGTCTGTGTTAGCCGCAGAGCGTTGGCACACGGTTTTCACAGCAGATCAAAATTCATCGCCGTGCGCAGTGACGCGATTAAACCACTTTGATGGACTTGCCTTGCCTTTAGGATTCGGCAGCGACCACCACGCTTTCAACAGCATTTCCTGTCATATCCATCGTGAGCGTATTTTTGGTAGACTTCCGGCACGGTATTCACAAAATACTTTTGTCCGTCAGGTTAAGTGAGCCACATTCTCGATAGAAACGCAGGTCTGACGACAAAGGTAGTATCCGGCAGATCACGGTTATGAACAAAGCATTTGTCAAAGAAATTGATGCAGATGCTCGCGTCCAGTGTCCTAAATGTGGCGCCCTGGGGATCGCAGTCGGAAGGGGTCCACTGGATTCGCATGTACGTGAAGAAGCGAGGTCTCGCATATCGGATTCCGCCTGGTGCTGCGGAAACTCTGAATGCTCCGTCGTCTATTTCAACCTGTTTGATCAGACAGTCACAATTGACGAACTCAAGCAGCCCGTCTATCCATATGATCTCGACGCGCCGATTTGTCTATGCTTTGGCTTCACTTACGACGACGTCGATGATGATTCGCGGAATGCAGTCCCGCATCGCATTCGAGAACTGGTAGCAAAATCGAAATCCCCGGAAGCACGCTGTCAGGCACTTGCCGTCGACGGTCAATGCTGTCTTCGCGAAGTCCAACGACTTTATCTGAAGCTGCGATCCGGCTAACGAGTGCTTCCGCAGACTGTCATTTCTTCGCAGACAAGAATTACTCGTACCTCAATTGAGCCGTCGCTGGACCCTTTTGGCATATGCGGAGCATAGGTGACAACCCAAAGCCGATCTGCCCATGGCACGACGGCTCCAGTCCCGCATTCATTTTCGTTATTGAACATGGCCAGATGAGGATAGATGCCCGAGACAAAGATTTGCTCGTCGGCAGCGAAATTCGTCGTTCCAGGTATTGAGGCCAGCAAGAACACGATTGCAGATTGTAAATCGGCCGTACGATGAGTCATAAGAATCTATCCGGGTACTGAGCAATCGGCGTGTGAAGGTACACGAATGACAGATGGCGTCCGTCAGGCGAGAAATTTGCCGTATCGTGACATTCGCGATTTATAAAACTAGCAGTCCAAATTCGACACGCCAGCAATTCGGGCCCTTAAAACTCTAATGGTTGCAAAACTTTTGGCCAGCAGAGGCAGCCGTTGCCGCATTTGTTAACATGCCGCAACAATCAGGAACTGAAGCAGTAGCTTCGGGTATTTCGTAACCAGCAAGTGACAATCGCCATGGGAAGAAGTTTCGAAAATCGTAAGGCCTCGATTTTTAAGACCGCGGGCATCAAATCCAAACTGTATTCCAAGTACGGCACCCTGTTGTACGTGGCGGCCAAGAATGGAGTCCCGGACCCTGAAAACAATCCGACTTTGCGACACCTGATCGAACGCGCGAAACGAGATCAGGTGCCAAGTCACGTCATTGACAAGGCGATTGAAAAAGCCAAAGGTGTCGGTGGTGCAGACTTTTCAACTGTACGCTATGAAGGATTCGGCCCTGGCGGTTGTTCGGTCATCGTGGACTGCCTGACAGACAACAACAATCGAACGATCACGGACGTCCGCACCGCGTTTACACGCACCGCCGCAAAACTTGGCGCGGCCGGATCGGTAGCGCATTTATTTGATCATCTCGCGGTGTTGACAATCAAAGGCGACGATCCGGACGTTGTTCTGGAAGCCATGCTGAATGCCGACATCAATGTCGATGATGTCGAATGCGAAGATGGTCGCGTCACGCTTTATGCCCCAGCCGGTGAATTCTACAAAGCCAAGACCGCGCTGCTGGAAGCGTTCCCGGGCACAGAATTATTGACGCAGGAAATCACGTTTCTTCCTCAGGCGTACAAAGAAATCAGCCCGGACGATGTGCCAAACTTTGAAAAGTTCATCAACCTGCTGAACGATTGTGATGACGTTCAGGAAATCTATCACAATGCGATTCTGCCGGGTTAAGGCACCGGCAGGAATTGAACGGCATCGGCGATGACGTATTTTCCAGTGCTGCCTTCATTGGAAAAACGTACCCAGCTACTGCGGCCGGCGGAAAATCGATAGCGTCCGACTGTCCGAAAAAGTCCGTCGTGTTCCGGAGTTTCTTGCTGATCAATCTGCAGCGTCGTTTCGCCTGCGGCGTGTTTGATAGTCACCACCGCATTTGTTGCACGGCGAGCGTTATAGCAGTGAGACAGGCGGACTTCGTATTCTCCATCGATTGAAATGACAGGAGTGAACGTGGCTGATTTTTTGCCATTTCCAGCGTTCATGTCGTGCAAATATCCGCGACCAACGTAGGGTGGCGTGTGTGTCGAATATTGCCACGCGCCCACCAGAGTCGCTTCTGAATCATCCACGACGATTCCCGGAAGAGATGTGGCATCGACGACAACGTTTTGCAAACGTTCAATATTGTCCACTTCGCCCGGTGGATGAATATTGGCGAGTGCCGCAGGATTCAAACGTGGCACGCGACCATGTGACGACAACAAACCGCTGCTTTCGGCAGAACGGAATGCATCTCGGATAAACTCGCCTCGCGTGCCGCCATCAGTCATCTGCGGAATCGCATCAGCGCTGATACCGGCCAGCATCGCAATCGCCCGCCATCGATCCGCCGTCTTCGTATCGAGCACTGCATAAAGCTCAGCCGTGTGTCCGGGATTCGCTTCGAAGTATTGACCGTGCAGGTTTTGGCCACGCTGCCCCGGCTTGTCCGGCATGGGAGCCAGTCCGTGCAGACCTCCGTGACTTCCCCACCATTGAACGGCTTCAAAATCCGGATGTCCGGGCAGCACATCGCTCACGTAAATTAAACTGGAACCAGCATTCAGCAGACGATGCTGCAATGGACGTATGGCGATTTGCTGCACGGCGATATTCCGTTCAACAGCCTGAGCGGCAGCGTGGCCGGCAGCTTGTCCCAGCGACATCCAGACAGGTTCCAGCCGCAATGCACAGAATCCTACGTGCGAGGAACTGACGGCCGTCGGCACCAGTAAATTGTCGACATCGCGAGGCACCAGGACTCCGTATGGAATCTGATACGGTGGCACGGGATTGTAGAATTCACCCGTGTGTTTGCCGCCAAATCGCGGACCTTCGTGAAATGTGCCGTGACAGTTGTTGCCATAGTCCGCCATCGCGATGGAATCCGGATGCAGCACTGAACGAGCATCATTCGCCGCATGTTCGCTGTCCTGCTGGACGTAAACATGCATTCCTGTCATGCGCCGAGCTTCACGCACGTACAACTGAGGCGGTATGTGATTCGTCTCTGCAAATTCATCTCGGCACCAACCCCATTCCCGCGCTTCGTGACGAAACGTTTCTGGCACCGATTCATCGTTCTGCAAAAAGTAAAGCAGCCCAGCCTGATCACGCAGATGCTCGTTGAAGATCGCTCGTCGCTGTTCGGCACGGCCATCTGGCCAATTGAGATTTGTGCCAGGCAACGAAAGACGAACCAGATTTCGCGACACATCATTGATGTCATATTTCCCGTTTGGCAGTGGAGGCAAGTGAGCCTTAAAAACACAGTGCGACGGATAGTCAAAAATCCTGCGAATCTCGCCCGAATTCAATGCATCCAGAACGCCGACGAAGTCTTCCCGCCGATATCGGTCCGGTGCTGTCGGGGGTACTCGATTCTCTGGGTTCTTCGTCATGATGAACCGAAAGTTGTAAGCCTGCAATTGCAGGTCGGCAACTTCCGGAGCCAGTGATTCGCGGTACTCGTCGCGTCCCTCACGTCCAACGCGCCACGCCACACCAGCCTTTGCCATCAGGTCGCCTTCGTATGACGCGTCAATCGCGATGCGACAATTAATCGTTTGAAGTGAACCGCGTTCATCTTTGATTGTGACACTGCGTATTCTGCGACTCATCCCCGATAAAGATCCTGCATCTTCGCTCCCTCCAGCATCCAGGGTGCTCAGCTGATGATTGTGAAGAAGCCTGATCTTTGGATGTTCCTTCAGCAATTGCTCAAAAACC
>JANOZG010000015.1:0-5514 GCA_031429275.1 Planctomycetota bacterium | reverse complement strand
CCGGACATCGGGCGACGCGTGATGCTGCTCAACGCCCGCAAGCTTCAGGCAGGTCAGCACGGCGAACTGCTGGTGCTGGCCATGGAAGACGTGACCGCGCGCAAGCTCGCGCAGGAAGAACTGCTCAAAGCCGGAGCATTGCAGAACGCGATCTTCAACAGTGCCAACTTCTCGAGCATTGCGACAGACGACAAGGGTGTCATTCAAATCTTCAACGTCGGGGCCGAGCGCATGCTCGGTTATACGGCAGCCGATGTGCTGAACACGATCACCCCGGCCGACATTTCTGATCCGCAGGAAGTCATCACGCGAGCCAAAGCCCTGAGTACGGAACTCGGCACGACGATCACGCCGGGCTTCGAGGCGCTGGTCTTCAAAGCGTCGCGCGGAATCGAGGATATCTACGAATTGACGTACATCCGCAAGGATGGCAGTCGGTTTCCAGCCATCGTCTCGGTCACCGCGCTGCGCGACGCACTGGGCAGTATCATCGGCTATTTGCTGATCGGCACTGACAACACTGCGCGGAAGCAGGTGGAGGCCGAACGAATGCTGCTGGATCAGCGCGTGCGGGATCAACAGTTCTACACACGCTCGCTGATTGAATCGAATATCGACGCGCTGATCACCACGGATCCGCGAGGCATCATCTCGGACGTGAACAAGCAGATGGAGGCACTCACCGGATGTACACGCGACGAGCTGATCGGCGCTCCGTTCAAGGATTACTTCACCGACCCGGATCGAGCTGAGGCCGGCATCAAGCTGGTGCTGGGCGAGAGCAAAGTCACAGACTATGAACTGACTGCGCGCGCCAGAGACGGTAAGGAAACCGTCGTATCCTACAATGCGAGTACGTTTCATGACCGCGACCGGAAGTTGCAGGGAGTTTTCGCCGCCGCCCGCGATGTCACGGAACGCAAACGCTACGAGCAATCGTTGCAACAAGCCAACCGCGCCAAAAGCGTCTTTCTGGCCAACATGTCGCACGAAATTCGCACTCCTATGAACGCCATCCTGGGGTTTTCCCAACTGATGCTTCGCGACCAGGATCTTACCCCCCGACAATGCCAGTACCTGGGAACAATCAACCGCAGTGGCGAGCACCTTCTGGCTCTGATCAACGATATCCTGGAGATGTCCAAGATTGAGGCCGGACGGACGACCCTGAACCCTTCCACGTTCGACTTGAGGGTGCTGCTCAAAGATCTGGAGATGATGTTCCGCGTCCGCACGGACGAAAAAAGGTTGTCGTTATCGGCGGAGATGATCGGCGATGTCCCCCAATACATCGTGACCGATATTAACAAGCTGCGTCAGGTCTTTATCAACGTCCTCGGCAATGCCGTCAAGTTTACTGAGAAGGGCGGCATCGTCTTGCGCGTACGCACGGACTACGAGGGCGCGACAGAACCGTTTCTCCGAATCGAAATCGAAGACACCGGGCCAGGGATTTCTCCAGACGAACAGGAAAAGTTGTTCCGGCATTTTGAACAAACCAAAACCGGGCAACAGTCCGGGACCGGGACAGGATTGGGCTTGGCAATCAGCCGCGAATTCGCCTGTCTGATGGGCGGAGACATCACGGTCACCAGCCAGGTTGGCATCGGAAGCGTTTTCGTCATTCACCTGCCGTTGAAGGAGGGGGAAGCTCAGGCGGTCCAAACGAAAGACACGCCCCGGCATGTCCTGGGCCTTCAACCAGGCCAAGACACATGTCGTGTGTTGATTGTCGATGACGTTGAGAATAACCGCCAACTGCTGGCGCAACTTCTGACCCCCGTCGGTTTCGAGATCCGGCTGGCCACAAATGGAGTGGAAGCCATCGAGGAGTTTGAGGCATGGCGGCCCCATCTGATCCTAATGGATTTTCGCATGCCGGTGATGGACGGCCGTGAGGCGATCCGACAGATTCGGGCAATGGCTGGCGGCAAGGATCTCAAAATTATCGCTGTAACTGCCAGTGCGATGGACGAAGACCGCCACACGCTGATTGAGATTGGTGCCGACGATTTCATCGGCAAGCCATTCAGGGAAGCGGAGCTGTTTCAGAAAATTCACACCCATGTCGGAGTGGAGTACGTTTTCGCTGAGGATTCCGCTGCTCCGGATGAGAACGAATCGACTGTGCTCACACCCGAGTCGCTGGCAGACTGGCCGCAAGACATTATCGACCCGATGCGTGAAGCAGTGATCACAGCGAATTTCGACGACCTGTTGGCCAGGATCCAGGGAATTGAAGCCCGCGATCCTCATATTGCTCAGGGACTGCGTCACCTGGCGGAAGGCTTCCAGTACCAGAAGCTTCTCGATCTGTTCAGCATGGAGAGTCGCTCGTGAATCAGGAAAATCCCAAACGCGGTTCCAGCCAACCCGCGAGCATCCTGGCAGTGGACGACACCCCCGCCAATCTCCAGGTTCTGGTCGGCATGCTCAAGGAACGCGGGTATAAAGTCCGCCCGGTTCCCAGTGGCAAGCTGGCGTTGCTGGCGGCGCAACGCGATCCACCCGACCTGATCCTCCTGGACATCAACATGCCGGAGATGAACGGCTACGAACTGTGCGAGAAACTGAAAGTCGACGACAAGCTCAAGGGGATTCCAGTCATCTTCATCAGCGCTCTGACCGAACAGTTGGACAAGGTGAAGGCATTTGCCACCGGCGGCGTGGATTACATTACGAAGCCATTTCAGATGGAAGAATTGCATGCGCGGGTTGAGACTCACCTGAAGCTGCGCCGCCTGCAGATCGAGCTGGAGGAGTCCAATGCACTCCTGGCCAGAGCCAACGACCGGATGTCCCACGACCTGAAGGCCGCAGCAAGGATCCAGAAGACGCTCCTGCCCCGCGAGATCCCGTGCCTTCCAGGCACGAACTTCGCATGGATCTACCGGCCCTGCGACGAACTGGCGGGTGATGGCCTGAACATTGTTGCCCTTGGCGATGGAAAGATTGGACTCTACGTCCTTGACGTAAGCGGCCATGGAGTTGCGGCAGCCCTGCTGTCGGTGACGCTGAGTCGACTGCTTTCCCCGCCGTCGGAACCGTCCTCTATTCTGGTTCAGAATGGACACACTGTGAATCGGTTCGAAATCACCCCACCCGCAGAGGTTGCTGCCCGTCTGAATCGTCTCTTTCCGTTCGATTCAGCGACCGGGCAGTTCACGACTCTGATCTATGGGATCCTGAACACTGCGAACGGAGAGTTTCGATACGTCTCAGCCGGGCACCCCGGCCCGGTGCATTTGCCACTGGGTGCTGATCCGATTGTTTTGGAGAGCCAGGGGTCGCCAATCGGAATCTCCGACGATGCTTACGAGGAAAGGTCAGTCAGTCTGGGTGCGGGAGATCGCTTATACATCTATTCCGATGGTATTCCGGAGGCGATGAACTCCGCAGGCAAACTTTTTGGAACGGATCGGCTTCTGGAAGAAATCGGAAAGATACGGTCTCAACAGCTCGAGGAGGGTGTTATTACGCTTCTCGACCAAATCACGCGATGGCACGAATCTGAGCGACCTCAAGACGATATCTCACTCCTGACAGTCGAAATCGGCGACACCCCGATACCGACGCCGAATCGCTCGTGAGAGGGATGAGGTTCGGCAAATGCGGGGATTAACAGCAGTGATTCAGCGGTTGCTGGCAATGGCATTCATGTGAACTGACCAGGGTAATATCCTATTTCAAGGCACACTCAAATTCGGTCGGAACACTAACGTGCTTTCTGGTTGAAATTCTGTATGATGCTCCTCGAGGTCAGGGCTGAAGCAGGCACTGGCCGGTACTGAATTGATTTGCGGAAGACTCATCGAAAGGCATCTCGGGCAATCCGGATGCAGGTCGAAAAGTAAGCCGATGTGAGGAAATCTCATTGCGAGGTTCCCTCACGTCGGCTTTTTTTGTGCCCTTTTTAAATTGTTCGAACGGATTCGAAATACTGCTATGCCAAACGCCAGCCCACTCATTGATGACATCCAGAACTACGCCCAGAACATTGTCGATACAGTGCGTGAACCGCTGCTGATCCTGGATGCTACGCTGCGGGTTCAAAGCGCAAATCGAGCTTTTTATCAGACGTTTCATGTGTCTCCGGCAGAGACCGAGGGGCGACTGATCTACGAACTTGGCAACGGTCAATGGGATATCCCGGACCTGCGAACCCTGCTGGAAGACATCGTCCCCAAGAGCTCCGTGTTCGACGATTTCGAACTCGCGCATACCTTTCCGGACATCGGGCGACGCGTGATGCTGCTCAACGCCCGCAAGCTTCAGGCAGGTCAGCATGGTGAACTGCTGGTGCTGGCCATGGAAGACGTCACGGCTCGGCGACTGGCCGAAGAAGCGCTCGTAAAGGCCGGTGCCTTGCAGAGTGCCATTTTTAACAGCGCGAATTTTTCCAGCATCGCCACAGACGCGAAGGGCGTGATCCAGATTTTCAATGTCGGCGCGGAACGCATGCTGGGCTACACGGCGACCGAAGTCATGAATACGATCACACCGGCCGACATTTCGGATCCGGAGGAAGTCGTCGCGCGAGCCAAATCGCTGAGCATCGAACTCAACACGCCGATCACACCCGGCTTTGAGGCGCTGGTTTTCAAAGCGTCACGGGGAATCGAAGACATCTACGAATTGACGTACATCCGCAAAGACGGCAGCCGCTTTCCGGCAGTCGTTTCTGTCACCGCCTTGCGTGACGATCAAAATGACATCATCGGCTATCTGCTGATCGGCACGGACAATACGGCGCGCAAGCAGGTGGAAGCCGAACGAATGGTGCTCGATCAGCGAGTACGCGACCAGCAGTTCTATACGCGATCGCTGATCGAATCGAATATCGATGCGCTGATGACGACCGACCCGCGCGGCATTATCAGCGACGTCAACAAGCAAATGGAGTTGCTGACAGGATGCACGCGGGATGAGCTAATCGGGGCACCATTCAAAGACTATTTCACCAATCCGGAACGAGCCGAAGCGGGTATTAAGCTGGTATTGGCGGAAGGCAAGGTCACCGACTACGAACTCACCGCGCGTGCCAGAAACGGTCAGGAAACGATCGTCTCCTACAACGCGACAACGTTTTACGACCGTGATCGAAAACTGCAGGGCGTCTTCGCATCGGCTCGGGATGTGACAGAACGCAGTCGACTGGAAAAGCAAATGCAACTCCAGGCGGCAGAGTTATCCGATTTGCATCGGCGAAAAGATGAGTTTCTAGCCATGCTTTCGCACGAACTTCGTAGTCCGCTTGCTCCCATCACAAATGCAGTGCAACTGCTCAGTTTGCAACACGGCAACGAAAACGAGATCCAGAAAGAAGCGAGAGGTATTATCGAACGCCAAGCAAGTCAATTGCAACATCTCGTGGATGGCCTCCTGGAAGTATCCCGCATTACGACAGGTATGGTGCAACTCCGACGGGTCTCAGTCGTAGTCGGCGATATCATAAATGCAGCTATCGAAACGGTTCGCCCTATTATGGACCAACGCAAGCATGATATTACGGTC
>JANOZG010000014.1:0-6232 GCA_031429275.1 Planctomycetota bacterium | reverse complement strand
TCAAGGCTTTGATTCTGGACATCGTTTCCCTCGACTTCGTCCGATGATGATCTTTTCTTAGCCATGATTCCTGTGGTCTTAGAGAGTACGTGTCAGCAAAAAACTTATGTGCCCTGAATTTCGTTGATCCGGGTTCGAACTTTGAAAAACGAATCAAGTAGTTTTCCTGGCGGTTGAGCTTGATGAATGTTAAGGGCGATGCGATCCGATGTGAACCGCATTTGCCCTGCAATTCCTTTGATCGTGACCGTACACCATGTTGTTTGTCGGTCGTAATCCAGAGCAATTCGATCATCGGCCTCGTCTTCGATCTGATCAATGAGTGCGGCAACGTCAATGGCTGCCGGAGGTGTCAGTTCGACTATATCGAACGTTGAACCGAACACCGAGTTGAGTTCTGGCGAATCCAGTTTGTCGATTTGTCGAAACTCCGACAACTGCCGCCGCCAGATGACTGCCGTTGCATCATCGGAATCGTGAATCACGGAGACCTGATAGTCGAACCACGGTGTTGTTATTTGCCCGGTTCCGGACAGCGGATCCGTGACCGAAATCTCAAGGCGTTTGAATTTCAATGTCTTGCGAAATTCTTCGAAACGTTCGTCCAGATCCAGACGCAGATCTTCCTCCGCAATTTTTCCTATAAACGACTGCGTATGATCCGACACATCGGATGGAATCTGATGGCCTTTGCGAAAACCCTTCAAATCCTTCACGCGGCCAGCTTGATGTCGGACCAGCGCGATCGAAGAAATGAGTTCGGTGTCTCGGGAACTTGTCATGCCACACCAAAGTAATCGCGAATGAACTGCCGTCGATCATCACTTTGAACGTACTGCACCAGAGCGTACAGTTTCTTCTGATCCCGCAGCAATTTCGCAGCCCGGGCTTCCTGATCGAACAATGGATCCGGCAGCGGGCCAAGGACTTCCAGATTCGTCAGATCGTTTTCGTCTTCGATCACACCGTAACGTTGAAGCAGGGCCAGCACCGTTTCGACTCGACGATCATGCCGCTGCCGATCACACAACCGTTCGCGCAGCCAGTCAAGACCGAAGGCGCGGATTTGTTCGGTGCTGTGAGTCAGATGGTGATAGGTTCGTTCGCAGAATTCGGCATCGGGATTTGTCCAGCGAATGAACTCCATCCGCGTGTTTAAGTCGCGTTGGTCATAGAGAAGCACACATTCGGATGGCAAACCGTCTCGGCCCGCACGACCGATTTCCTGATAGTATGATTCCATTGAGCCGGGAATATCTGCGTGGATGACAAAACGAATGTCGTCCTTGTCCACGCCCATGCCAAATGCATTCGTGGCCAATACCAGGCGACAACGACCATGCATGAAGTCATCCTGAATCATGCGGCGTTCGTGTCGTTCCAGATCACCGTGATAGCAAACGTGGTCGATGCCTTCCGCTTGCAGCCGCTCGCTGAATTCCACAAGCGTGCGAATGAGCGTGAAGTAGACGATCCCGCTGCCGGTTGTGCCGGGCTGCAGCCATCGTTCAAAAATAGACATCATGGATTCCTGTTTTTCGTCCGCGTCCCAGATTTCAGCGACACGCAGTTCAAGATTCGGGCGATCGATGCCTTCGTGGAACATCTTCATTCCACCCGGCTGCAGACCCAGTTGCGCGACAATGTCCAGTTGCACATCAGGAGTTGCTGTTGCCGTGAGCGCCATGGTGACAGGATGGCCGATCATTTCGCGGAATTCGGCGACTCGCGTGTAGTCCGGTCGAAAGTCGTGGCCCCATTCGCTGATGCAATGAGCTTCGTCAACGGCCAGAAGTTTGATCTCTCGCTGCGCGATCACATCAAGAAACTCGGCCTTGCGAAATCGTTCCGGGGTGACATACAGCAGGCAATAATCGCCTCTTGCCACCGCTTTGTAACGTGTTTCACGTTCGCGTTTGTTGAGCGATGAATTGATGAACGTGGCTGGAATGCCGACAGCCTGCAGCGAATCTACCTGATCCTTCATCAGTGCGATAAGAGGCGACAGCACGAGCGTGAGCGGTCTTCTGGCGGAATCTCGCTCTTTACCGCGCGAGTTCTCTTTGGCCAGCATCAAGGCAGGAATCTGATAACAGATCGACTTACCACTTCCGGTTGGCATGATCACCAGTGCGTGTTCACCATTTATGATGTGCGAAATGATGTCCGCCTGCGGGAAGCGAAAATCATCGTAGCCGAAATGCTGTTTGAGATACTGTTGAGCTGTGGTCATGTTTGCATTGAATGTAGGCCGGACCAAACGCAGCGCAGTTCCGGCAGGTCTGGTAATTGCCGGAACAGCGCTGCGCTTGGTCCGGCCTACGTCGAATTATTTTATCTCGATGCTGTCTTGGCGGCAGCACCGATGGAAAACAGATGGTGTTCGCCGCGAATGAAAATATGGCCGTTCGAGATCGCTGGTGAAGCATAGCTGTATTCACCGAGTGCGTTCTTTTCCACAACATCCAGTTTCGCACCCGGTCTGACGATCGCCACGATGCCGTCATCTGCGGGGAAATAGGCCAGTCCATTGGCCGTGACGAGCGATCCGCTGTAGTGATTGCCAAGACGATCTTTCCAGAGTCGATCTCCTGTTGCCGTGTCGAAGCAGTTCACTGTCCCCTGATCGTCTGCGACGAATAATTTGTCTTCAACCAGAACCGGCGACGGAACATAACATCGAGCGACTTCGCTGTGCCAGAGTACGTGCGACTTTGTCACATCGCCTGTACCGTCTGGCCGAATTGAGATCACATGGTGTGTGGGAAATCCAGCCGTCATGTAAAATGCCGCTCCGTCATAGACCATGGACGAAACAAACTGCTCCGTCGGTCCCTCGATCAGCCAGTTTGTGTCACCAGTGAGCGGGTCGAGACTAACGATGCGTTTGCTGCCGGTCATCACCATTTGATCTTTGCCATTGATGGTGCGAATCAGTGGCGTGCAATAGCTTCGAGTCTTATGCTCACGTGGAATCCTCCAGACAGTTTCGCCCGTTTTTCGATTCAATGCGGCGACGTAAGAATCTCCGTCGTGGTCACCGTTAACTATCAGCAGGTCCTTATAGATCACAGGTGAGCTGCAAAAACCATGCACACTCGCGAAGCCACCGGGTTCTGCGGACCAGACTTTTTCGCCTTGCATATTGTACGCAACGACAAGCAATGTGGCTGCGGTCGCGCTCGCTTCACGCTGTGCGGCTTTTGCTTCATCGTCGCGATTGCCTGAGGCAAGAAATGTCACGTAGACGGTTTCTCCGTCCGTCGCTGGTGTGCCTGACGCGAAGCTATTCAGTGAGTGCTTCTTCTCCAGTGGAGACACGGCAACAGATGATTGCCAAAGAATTTTTCCGTCATCGCGATTCAGGCACAAAAGTAGACGTTCGCGACTTTCTTCGACACAAGTGGTTACGAAAACACGATCCTCCCATACGATCGGCGACGAATGACCTGTGCCGGGAATCGCGACCTTCCATGCGATGCCTTCACCAGTTTCTCCGTTCCACTTCACTGGGATGTGCGTTTCAGCGGAAGTTCCATCTCCGCGCGGCCCGCGCCAGCAAGGCCAGTTTTCGGCGAGAACGCTGGCGTTGATGTTCAGGAAAACAAGCAGGCAGAGGAATCGGGACATGATAAGACTTTCAACACGGTGGGGTGTTGCAATTGGAACGCGGTTATACCAAGTGCGGGCTGAATTGAGGCGAGCGGGGGACGTCAGTCCCCTGATTATTCGTGAGGCCAAAAATCAGGGGATTGACATCCCCCACTCGCCGGAACTGAACCTGATTCCTGCAACAACTATGGCTTTGGAGCCACTGGGGGATCGACCGGGGAACTCGCGACAACGGTCAGCGTCTTGTCCGGTGCCAGAGAGAAAATCGTACGGATATGCGGATCAGCAACCAGGAGATTTTCGCCATTGCGGCACAGGCCGACGGGACGATCGAGCGGCTCGCCTGCGACGAATTTTTCTGGCTTTCCATCGGCAGCAATTTTCCAGACGGCATGTTCGTAGTTATCCGTCACGTAGAATGTACCATCGTCCATGCGGACAATGTTGTGCGGCAGATTGAACGGATGATCCTTAATCCATGGCTCGATTTTTCCGTCCGGCGTCACTTTCTGAATCTGTCCCTGTTTGCTGGACGTTGAAAGAACCCACAAGTTACCTTCCGGATCAAGTGTCAGGCCTCGCGGCGAATTAATCACAGCGAACTCCGTTGGTTCCTTCGCACCTTCGGCTGGCATTTTCCAGATGCGATGCAATTCCAGATCGGCCGTGTAGATCGTGCCGTCCGGCGCGACAGCCAAAGCCATTGGGATTCCGATCCATCCGCTCGTCAATGGTTGCGGCTGGCCGGCATCATCGAAACGGAAGACGTCGCGTGTGGAGGAATCTCCGGCGAGAAGTTTTCCCTGATGGTCAATTGCCAGACAGCGAATCGCGTTAAGTGGTGTTCGAAATTTCTTTGAGCCTTGAAAGAAAACAGATTTCTGTCCGTTCTCAATTTTCCAGATGCCCGGCAGATTCTTGTCGGCCACATAGATCAGGCCGTCGGCCGTGGCAGTTACCGCGAGCGGATAAATAAACTCGGTCGCCGGAGCAGGCGGGTCAGTGACGGGTTTAGCCGCATCTTGAGCAATCGCCAATCCACCAATGATCAACCACAGGATTTCCACACTTTTCGCCAGGTGACAGAAACTCATCACGGACCTTCTCACATCGTTGATTTAAGACAATAGAATTCACGTCGCCGGTTGGCAGTATACCGAAAACGCTGGCAGAATCACTCAACTCCACCCGAATCCACCCGTCAAAGGACGCAGTCGCCGAATTAGGTAGGTCATCCTTGCCGAAAAGAACTTTCGAGCAAAGCTCGAACCCATGGGCGGACGTCGGCTCAACGAGTCTGAATCTGGCAATTACGGACCTAGTTTTCCCGCATGAATCAGTTTCCTGTTAATGAATTCCATGATCCCAAGTTGCGACAGTTCTCGGCCGTAACCCGAGTTCTTGATGCCGCCAAACGGGAGTTCTGCCTGCGATCGCGTCGGCTGATTGATGAATACCATGCCTGATTCGATTTGTTCCGCCAAACGACGTCCGCGAGCAATGTCCTTCGTGAAGACTGAGCCGCCAAGGCCATAAGACGAATCGTTCGCGAGTTTGATCGCAGCAGCTTCATCGTTCACAACATAGACGCTCGCCACGGGGCCAAATAATTCCTGGTCGTACGTTGGCATTCCGGGCGAGATGTTGGTGAGGATCGTTGGGTTGAAGAATGCCCCCGGGCGTTCGGGGCGATCGCCTCCAAGAACCACCGTGGCTCCCGTCTTGATTGCAGAGTTGACCTGCTGGAGAAGATTCGTCGCGGCAGCCTCGGTGCTGAGCGGTCCGATGTCGGTAGTCTCATCCATCGGGTCGCCCATCTTCATGGCCTTGAGTCTGGTTTTGAACTCGTCAATGAAGTTCTTTGCGAGTGATTCGACAACGATAAATCGTTTGGACGCTACACACGACTGGCCTGCGTTCACCATGCGTCCTTTGACGGCCATTTCAACAACTGTCTCGACATCCGCATCCGCAAGCACGACAAACGCGTCGTTCCCGCCGAGTTCAAGGACCGAACGTTTCAAAAACTTACCGGCCAGTGCTGCAACTGCGGACCCCGCGCGCTCACTTCCGGTCAGAGAAACACCCTGGACTCGCTTATCGGAGAGAATCGTTTCAACCATCTCAGTCTCGACAAACAAGTTCGTGTAGACGCCTGTCGGTATGCCACATTCGTCAAACAATTCCTGTATTTCCAGAGCGCACTGAGGCACGTTGCCAGCGTGTTTAAGCAGGACGGTGTTTCCCGCCATGATGTTGGGTGTTGTGAATCGAACGACCTGGTAAAACGGGAAATTCCATGGCATGACACCCAGGATCACGCCGAGCGGCGCGTGCTGAATCCAGGCGTCAATGCCCGGCAAGTTCATAGGCTGATCCGCCAGAAATGATGCCGCGCCGTTGGCGTAGAATTCTGTAATCTCAGCACAGTAGATCACTTCACGGCGGCTTTCAGAAATACGCTTTCCCATTTCCAGCGTGATCAGTTTCGCAAATTCATCGGTCCGGGTTCGCAGTGCTGTCGCGAACTTCAACAGCATCAATTGGCGTGACTCGAAACTTGTGCGTCTCCATTTCAGGTATGCAGCGTGAGCGTCTTCGATCGCGGTCTCTGTCTGCT
>JANOZG010000013.1:0-5025 GCA_031429275.1 Planctomycetota bacterium | reverse complement strand
TTTCCGAAGTCCTCCTGGAGGCAAGCATGTCGGTGTCGTTGCTGGCTCCAAAACTCAGACACCCGGGAAGTGCGGTGACCAGCACCGCCCCTATTACAAGGATCAGGCCTCGCCCTGACTTTCCATAGCCGCGCCGTCCTGACAAATTGTTATCCTCGAAGCAGAAAATCGTGGTCAGATTCGAGGGCGTTGAGCGCCGCATCAAGAGATGGCGGAGTGCAGATCAGACCATTCCGTTCTTCCGGTGCAAGATCGTAAAGGTCCTTATCCTGAGGACGGCCTGGGTTGACTCGATTTTGAATCCCGTCCAGCATCGCCATCAGAATGGCGGACATCGCAAGGTAGGGATTGCAGGCCGCGTCAGGGCAGCGGAATTCAAAGCGGCGGCGCGATTCTTCGCCGGAATTTGCCGGAATTCGAATCGCTGCCGAACGGTTGCGATAGCTGTACGACAGATTGACCGGTGCATCGAAGCCGGGGGCCAGACGTTTATAGCTATTGGTGGTCGGACAACAAAACGCCAGCAATGCCGAAGCGTGCTGCAGAATGCCTCCGATGGCAAACATCGCGAGTTCGCTGAGTCCGCCATAACCGGAACCCGCGAACAACGGATGGTTGTCTTTGCAAAGTTGCAGAGTCATGTGCAGCCCGGAACCGTTGTCGTTCCAAAGCGGTTTGGGCATGAAAGTAGCCGTCTTGCCATATTGAGCGGCGACGTTTCGTACGATGTATTTGAGTCTCAACAATTTGTCCGACATCCGTACCAGTGTGTCATTTCGCAGATCAACCTCGCATTGCCCGCCAGACGCAACTTCGTGGTGCTGACCTTCGGTCTTGATGCCACTGTCTTCCAGCATCATCATGATATCGGTGCGCAGGTTCTGCAGCGTATCAACCGGCGGCATCGGCAGGTAGCCCTCACGATGCCGAATCTGATTGCCTCCTTGTGCAAGTCCAGCGGTGCCGCGATTCCACTGCCCTTCCACACTATCGATGTAGTAGTATCCTTCGTGCTCTCGTTGATCGAACTGCACACTGTCAAAGACAAAGAATTCCGCTTCCGCTCCAAACAAAGCACGATCAGCAATGCCCGTCGAAAGCATGTAGTTTTCGGCTTTGCGAGCGATGTTGCGAGGATCACGCGGATAGGTCTGATGCGTGACGGGGTCTTTGACGTTACACAACATTGCCAGCGTCGATTTCATAAACGGATCGACGAAGCATGTCTGTGATTCCGGGACAATCAGCATGTCACTTTCGTGAATTGCCTGCCAGCCTCGCATCGACGACCCATCAAACGAAAAGCCGTGTTCAAAGCTTTCTTCCGTGAGTCGATCGGCTGGAATCGTAAAATGACGCTGTGATCCGCAGAAGTCCGTAAATCGCAGGTCGATCGCACGGATTTCGCGTTGACGGCAGAGAGCGATTGCTTCGCGGGGCGATGATTGTGGTTCGGACATGAAGTGTTGGCTTGCAGAGATGCGAAATATGGATTCTGAGCGGAAGGGTAACCGGGATTAGTGTTTCTGTGCAAATCACAGGCCAGGAGATGCGTTTTAGTCCAGGAATCAGGCGAACAACTGGGCGTCAGCCCTCCGAGACGTTTTCAGTGCCGATAAATGCCTCACCAACAAAGTCGCACAACTCGGAGGGCTGACGCCCTACCGCTCGCCTCTGGAACAATCCTCAAGCAGACCTGCACGGATTTCCATCAGTGATTGAACAGAAACTCGCGACTGCTGAGGACACTCCAAACCAGATCCTCCAGCACGATTCGCTTTTCTTCCGGTGAGGCCGCTGCCAAAAGTGGCAGAATTTCATCCTTCTCCCGTGTGCTCGGCAGGCGAGCGACACTCGTGAGGAAGATCTCATCCAACAACTCGGTATCAGATTTGATCTCCGCCAGCCATTTCGTGAGACGATTCTCAGGGGCAGACAATTTTGGATTGATCGTATCGCCGTTGGAGATATGCAGAACCTGCACCAGGCTTGGTTCATCTGACCGCTCACACTCACATGTGATTCGACGCTGATTGCGGCCAAACGTCTGCAGAAAATACGACTGCACTGCAGAATCGTGCAACTGAATCGCACGAGTTCCTTTGGGATAATCTTTGGTGTCTTTCACATCCGACCCCAAAAAAACAATCTTCGTAAAGTCGGTCGGCACATCCGTTACTTGCGAAACGGCGTCCAGCAAAACTTCGGCCATCAGGCGACGTGGAAAGTATCGCGAATACTGACGCTGGTCACCGGCATTCTCCGACAACGTCTCGCTGCTGCGCTGGTACGTTTCAGATTGCAGAATCGCTCGCATTAAAGCTTTCAGGTCAAACTTCTGTTCGACCAGATAGTTTGATGCGGCAGCCAGCATCTGTTCATTGCTGGCAGGGTTTGACGTGCGCATATCATCGACTTGTTCCACCAGGCCGACGCCAAAAAAATTCTTCCAGATACGATTCGTAATTGATCGAGAAAACAGAACGTTCTCTGGCGACGTCAACCATGACGCTGCGTACTCACGACGATCACCGGGCGCGGCGAATGCGATCGGTTCCGCATCGAGCGGCGTCGGCAATTGAGGCTTGCCTGTTTTCGGCTGCACGAGCTCTCCGGAACTCACGGTAACCAAGGTGCGTTTACCGTCGCCGCTGCGAGCATCACCGCCCCAGCCTTTCGCGCGGACTCGGGAAAAGAGATTCGCAAAGGCGTAGTATTGATCATTCGTCCATTTTTCGAGCGGATGATTGTGACACTTCGCGCAGCCAATCGAGAGACCCAAAAATGCCTGGCTGACTGTCTCCGCCATGTCTTCAGGAGATTGATGAATGGCATAGAAGTTCGTGGCACCATGTTCGAGTTCCATGTTGGAGCCACGAGAAGCGACGATTTCGCGCACGAACTGATCCCATGGCACGTTCTTTTCGACTCGATCGCGAATCCACTTGTAGAACGCATTCACCGCTTCCGGGTTCACTGACGTGCCATTTAACAACAGCAGGTCAGACCAGTGATAAGACCAGAAGTCAATGAATTCCGGCCGATTCAGCAATGACTCGATCACACGATCACGTTTCTCTGGTGAATCATCGGCCAGAAATTCTCGAACTTCCTTGCTGGTCGGCAGCGTGCCAATTGTGTCCAGATACACGCGTCGAATAAACACTTCGTCAGACGAACGCGGTGATGGCTTCAGGTTTAGGCGTTTAAGTTGTTGCAGCACTGTCTCGTCGATGAAGTTGCGACGCACAGCGGCAGTGAAAACGGCTTCATCGATCTGCTGTTCGTAGGGTACAACAATTCGAGCGATCACGATCTGACTCGAGAACCATGCCGTGACAGCACCCTCGCCGGGACCAATCACTGTCGTGAGTCCGTCTTCACCGACGGTTGCGACAGCTTCATTTGATGATGAAAACTTGGCCAACTGCGTGACATCTTCAACGCGACCGTCTGAATAATGTGCTCGAACAATCAGCGGCTGCAAACTGTTTCCTTTGAGCGTTACCCGTTCAGGAAGGATCTCCAGATGGTGAAGAGCAGCATCGGTCTCAGACGGTTTCGCAACACCCTGTGCGATCCATTCGGAAAGAATTTTGTAGTGCCACGAATCTGTCTTCAGCCGAAGCCCGCCTTTATGCGGAACGGCCATGGAAGGCTTCGTCAGCATCAGGCTGGCTGCAGGTTCAGCCGGTTCAACTCGTCGCCCGCGCTGCAATTCGACAAGGTTAAAATAGTCGCGGTCCGGATCGTATCCCCGCAGCGACAATTTGAAACCACCCTTCCCTGCCAGCGCGCCATGGCAAGCTCCGGAACTACAGCCTTGTTTCGCCAGCACGGGTTCCACATGATTTCTGAACGACCACTGAAACGGCTGATCCGCTTCGGTGACTGTGACACGAATGGCTGCGGCAGCATTTGAGGTGCCTGTGACACGCACGACCGTTTCCCCGTTTCCAACGGAGCGAATCGCCATACCTTCGATGCGAACGATATCCGGATTGTCTGACGTTAACTGCACATCGGCGATGCCAACGGCTTCCTCGGCAGAAAACCTTTCTGCCAGTACAGCGTGCTGCGTGTCTTTCCCATCCAACTGCAACGATGAGGGCAGCAGGCGAATTTCATCCTGGCCAACTGCAGCGACTGATAAGATCAGCAATGGCAAAACGAAAAGCAGTCGGCAATTGCGGTAGAGCATCAGGAAATCTCGTGTCGAAACAGGCGTTTGGCGACGGTGGTGACCGAACAAACTTTTTGATGGCAAGAAGACTGCAGCGGAGTCGGAGTAAACCAGCAATTCTGCAATATCAGTCAAATCATGCCCCACCTGTTGTGTCGATTCAAGTCAATGAGTACCCCGGTCTTGCCACTCGGACGGAAATCACGGGACAAAGCAGCATTTGAATTGCAACGATTTCGTATCCACCGACAATTCCGCAGGTCGACCGTGCAAAGCGCGAAGAATCTCAATCCACCCGAACGACGAATTCGCCATGAATCAGGACGCGACATTACCCGCCACAACCGCAACATCCCGGTTCGGATGGTTGCGCTGGGCTGTCGTAGCATGTGTCGCGGGTGTCCTTTCGTCGGTGCTGTTGTTTCCGTTTTCCCAAACCGGACGACATTGGTCCGAACTCTTTAACCTGGCTCATGCACCTTCATTCTTCGTGGCGTTTCTGTTCGCGGCTGCCATCATGGACCCTGCCAGCATTGGCTTGCCTCCATCATGGCCACGAATTCTGCAATTAGGAGCCAGCAGATTGCTGATTCTGGCGAGCGTTTTGCTTGGGCTGGGTTCATTGTGCGAAGTCCTGCAACAGTTCGTCGGTCGCTCCATGAGTCTAAGCGATATGCTTGCGAACGGCTGCGGATTAATTGCCGGGATGTTCTGGTGTCTGGGTCGACTGGCGTCAAACCGAAAAAGGCGAATCGCGGCTTCTCTGATGACGGGCGGTCTGTTACTGATTCCAAGCTGGTCGCCAGCGTTTGAATTGCTGGAATGTCGGAAACAGAATCTCG
>JANOZG010000012.1:0-8451 GCA_031429275.1 Planctomycetota bacterium | reverse complement strand
TGGCATGGCCACCGACATCCACATGCCGCATACACCGTGCTGCGCAAACATGAAAGAGCTGAGCAACAGGGCTCCGGCGGCTTCCGGAAAATCGACTTCAACTGCGATTTTTCCAAAGTGTTCATAGCCGTGGTGTTTATCCAGCATGGGCGTGGGATCAATCATATACTTTTGAGTTGGCCGGCCATTCATAAAAAGATGAATGACAGACGTTGCGCGTGCCGCGTGATGGAGTTGCTGCGGAACCGTGCCTGCCGAGTTTTTTTCAACGCCGAAAAGATCACGGCCAAGCAACCATGTTAGTGCGGCTCCGTGCAGTCCGGTGCCCACCTGATTGAAGAAACTGCGACGCGACGTCGGATGGCGATCAATCAACATACAAGAACTCCCCCAGATTCATCACCGCATGGCACCATGTCACCAATGCCATTTCAGACGGGGCTTTGTCAGAAGTCGCACCGGTCGCGTTTGCGGCCCATTGCTCTGTCAGTTCTTCCAATGCCTCAACGGCCACCGCAGTTTCCTCGAACGTTGGTGCTCGTCCGAACGCTCGCAGGTAAATGGATTCGACCTGGTTCGTCCGATCATCGCCAATTTCCCGGCGCACTCGGTCGGCGAAGTGCTCTGCAAGTTGATAGACCATCCTGTTGTTCATCAAATGCAGAGCCTGTGGAGCGACGAGCGTCTCGCCACGCTGAACACAGTTTGGCCCCATCTGTGGATAGTCAAAGTTGTCCAGCAGCGTTGGAATCTGCGTGCGGCGGTGCAGTACGTAGATACTGCGTCGCCAGCCCTTTTCTGAGGCCCTTGACGTTACAAGTCCGTCCGGGCTGAGGTCAACCTGATCCGCAGGGCCATAGGGCGTGTCATCTAATTTCCCCGCAGTAAATAGCAATGTGTCTCGCAGCGCCTCTGCCTCCAGTCGTCTCAACGGCGCGCGGGACAGCAAACGTCCATCCGCATCGAGTCGCAATGACTCCTCTGTCACTTGGGAACTTTGCCGGTAGGTGCTGGACGTCACGATGAACCGATGCATGGCTTTGATGCTCCAGTTGGTTCGAACAAATTCAGTCGCCAGCCAGTCCAGCAATTCAGGATGTGTCGGTCGTGCGCCGGCTTTGCCGAAATTGCCGGGCGTCGTGACGATTCCCGTGCCGAAATGGTGTTGCCAGATTCGGTTCACCATGACTCGCGACGTCAACGGGTGATTGGGTTGCGTCACCCAGCGAGCGAACGCCAGACGGCGGCCGGTCGGTTTCGCATTCTCCCACGGAGGACGAACCTCAAACGGCATCTCTTTGTTTGCCAACACCGATGGAATACCAGGTTCGACGGGCCGTCCCGGTGTCAAATAGTTGCCGCGTTTCAGAATGTACGTTGGTGACGGTTCACCACGCGACCACAACGCACCAATTTTCGGTTCAGGCTGACGTTGTGCTTCAAGTTCTTTGATCTGTTGTTCGAGTTGTGACTTTTTGGTCGCGTCCGTTTCTTCACTCAGCTGTTTCCTGATCGGTTCCTGGTGCTCAGTGATTTGTCGTTCGTGTTGTTCGTAAGCCTGACGCTCTGCGGTGGACACATACGGCAATGTTCGTTCGCCCTGCGATTTGAGCCAGTCATTTTCATCGTACGCATCTTTGAAGATGGCGATCAGCCGATAATAATCCTGTTGCGGAATCGGGTCAAACTTATGTGAATGGCATCGGGCACATTTCAGCGTCAGACCAAGCACGGCCGTGCCCAAAATGTCCATTTCATCTGCAATGACCTCCAGACGATCGGGGACAAAGTTTGTGATGTTGGCAAACGTGCGGTCAGGGGCTGTCCGCAGAAAACCCGTCGCCACCAGATTGTCGTAAATCTGATTGTCGATGACTTCGGCCTCTTCGTAATTCGCAAGTTCGTCGCCTGCAAGTTGTTCAAGCAGAAACTGCGAATACGGCTTGTCGGCATTGAACGAGCGAATCACGTAATCGCGATAGCGGTACATGTGAGGTCGCACGCGATCTTCATTCTGGGCACCTTCCGAATCTGCATAGCCCGCGACATCAAGCCAGTGCCGTGCCCAGCGTTCGCCGTAGTGATGTGAGTCCAGAAGCCGGTCGACAAGATTCTCATACGCCTGCGGATCCGAATCGTTCAGGAATTGATGAATGTCTTCGGGTGTCGGCGGCAATCCTGTCAGGTCGAAATGAACGCGTCGCAATAGAGTTGTTTTGTCAGCGTCAGCTGAAAGCGTCAAGCCGTGTGCCTCCAGTTTTTGCAGAACAAACGCGTCGATTGGATTTCGGACGCGATTCGCCGCAGATACCTGCGGGATCGAAGACTGTCGCGGTGGTTGAAATGACCAAAAGCTGCGGTCTTCGTCCGTGACGTGAGACTCGCGGAGTGATGCTGCGTCCTCGGTCTGCATCTCCGCTTCCGGTAGCCCAAGCTGAATCCACTGCGACAATCTTTCAATATCTCCTGATTCCATGGGCTTGACGCTGACCGACACTAACTGTCGGCGCGGGGGCATTTCTTCGGCCATCACGCGTTTTACGAGCAAACTCTCGGATGGCTTGCCAGCAACCACGCACGGTCCTGATTTGCCACCTTTGCGTATCGACTCCACTGTTCGTAAATCCAGATCCCCTTCCTTCCGCCGGCCGCCGTGGCAGGCCACACACCGCAGTTGCAGCAGCGGCAAAATGTCGTGCTGAGTCACAACAGGTGCGGATTCCACCACGCCGCGAAACTTCGCACCGGCCGCGATCCACTTCCGGATACTGTTGAGCTGCCCGTCGCTGATGCGTTCCTTTTGATCCGCTGGCGGCATTTCACCGGACTCAATCATCTGGAGCAACAGACTCTCATCCGGCAGGCCTGGTTGTATGAGTTGTCCGGAATCGCCACCACGCAAAATTCCCTGCGGCGTACTGAGATCTATGCCTGCCTTTTTCGTATCGGGATTGTGGCAACGGACGCATTGAGCGGCGATGACAGCCTGGACATTGCTTTCATAAACAACGTTGTCGTCAGTTGGCGACTTCTCATCGGCAGCGCAATTGGCGTGGCAAACAGCTCCCAGAAACCCCGCGACCGCAAGGCCTATTGTACAGATTTTCCGGGAAAGAATTCGTTCTATGCCTGTCATACTGCTGCTTCGCCAATTCACGAACTGCCGCTATCTGGTCATCAAACAGGTCATCGTACACTTCTGCGCGGCGACCGAATAGGCATTCGAAATGCACTTCAGTAGAGTAGTCAAATCAGTTTCGAGGCAAAACACAATCTGGGACCAATAAATGCCGAAATCGTTGACCCCACCACAATCGCCTTTGGAAAGCGAAGCTTCGTCACCCATTCTCTATCCGCTGCTTCCGGAGACTCTCTCCGGAGGGATGAACTGGCGCATGTTACAATACTTCGGTGCAGGTGCCGTTTTGGCGTCGGTCACCATCGGCAGTGGTGAAACTCTGATGGCGTCGCGCGGGGGATCGATCTTCGGATATTCGATCCTGTGGGCTGTGCTGGTGGCCACGGTCGCCAAAGCATTCCAGGTTTATACTGCGGCTCGGCATATCACTCTGACGGGGCGGCACCCAATGGAAGACTGGGCTCGGATGTCTCGCGCGATTCCCTGGATCCTGCTGGCTTTGTGCCTGTGGTGTTTCCCGTTTCTGCTATCGTTTCTGTCGCTGGTGCTGGGGGAAATCATTAACGAAATGTTTCATATTGCGGCACCCGAAGATCCTGCGTTCCGTTTCTGGACCCGCGTCTGGGCCACCGCGGCCGCAGCGCTGGCAATCACGCTGACGTTGATTCAGGGTTACGGTCTGATGGAAAAGGTTCAGACAACGGTCGTCGGACTTTTGCTACTGAGTATCGGTGCCGCGTGCCTTGCATCCCGTCCAGAATGGTTAAGTGTGATTGAAGGAATGTTTGTTCCGACGGCTCCCGCCTATCCACCGTGGCTGCTTGAAAAATATGCGGATAAATTTACGGATCGAAGTCCGTGGATTGAGATTACTGCCATCATTGGATTCATCGGCGGCGGCACATACGACTACCTTGGTTACGTGAGTTGCCTGCGTGAAAAGTCGTGGGGAGCGATAGGAATGGAATCCCAAACGTCAAACCATCGGGTCATTGTCGACAACGCAGAAAACATTTCGCGGGGACGTGCGTGGTTGTGGCCGCCGTGCATTGATGTGTCGGTTAGTTTCCTTTGCGTGTTCATCTTCAGCGTCTGTTTTGTCATCCTGGGCGCGTCGGTTCTGCATCCGCAGGAGATCGTGCCTGCAAAGAACGGAGAACTGTTGACTCATCAAGCCCAGTTCCTGACTCAATGGCACCCAGCCTTTTTATACCTGTACCAAATCGGCGTTTTCATGGCGTTTTGGGGGACGATTTACGGCGCGTACGAGATCTACTGGAGGACGGTTTACGAATGCCTGCGTCCCGTCAGCCAACGTGTCCGACAGATGCCAACCGACAAAGTAAGATTGTACGTATTACTCTATTGCGGGGTCGGTGGCATTGCTTTGACATGGCTCACTGATAATCCCATGAAGCTGATCACGTTCCCGTCGCTGGTCGGCGGTGTGCTGACATGCGGGTTATGGTGCTTCGGAATGGTTTGGCTGGATCGAAAACTCCTGCCGGCAGCGTTGAGGATGAAGCGACCGCTCCTGATTGCCACGTCGCTTTCCGGAGCACTCCTGACAGGACTCGGTGGCAAAGCACTTTATGATTTCGTGACCACGTTGTCTGGCTGAAACTTTCCACTCGGTGTGATGTTGATTCGGGCAACTGGAGGACGCCGTCAACTTGCAGGTTACTCACTGAGTTCAGCGAGAACATTTCAGCGTCATCAACGATGTCACAGTATCAGCCACCATATATATGACCACTGAACCCGTTTCAGGCACATTTTGGGCTGATCGAAAAGTAAACCCAGCTAGCCGTCGATGTGATCATATCACATCTGCGGAACTCATCGCCACACCGTTCGCCGCTCCGTTCGATGTTGCCGACGCAGCGAACGGTGGAAAGCCAGGTCGCGTCGGTCGGTCTCACCGGAGCAAGATCGCAGTTGACTTCGGAGGATCCAGTATATCGGATCGACCGTCGATCGTCCCGACGAATCTGACTCATGACACGCCCTCCTGAGTGATTTGGGATACGAGCTTTTCTCGCATGGGTTGCGATCAATCCCACGCTCACAAGAATTGCGTTTGTGATCGACTTGACTGCGCCACTTGACGAGGTTCCGCACGCCGTTCATATCAAATTGATATCGCGGCAGCAGGCCGGACCGGCGTAGGCAGGCACGCGATTTCGCCTGAGTCATACATCCATTCAAATCAAGCGTTGCACTGCCCAATAGTTGGACCGCATGGAGAAGTTTGGGATTGAACCAGACACAGCGATTGACTGCGATTGAAACAGGAACTTTGCGGCATTCCTCTGCAGGTTCATCATTTGACACCAGAATTCGTGGACACTGAAAGCGTCCAGGTTTCCGTTCAGTCGTCTCTTTGTCGCACAACCTTACATCGTGTTCCGCGGCTGCTGGCCTTTGCCTCGTTTGCCTCCCTGCTTCTGTGCCGAACCCGGATCGTACGCGGGGTTCCTTTTTGTTCGACGCGGAGCTTCCGTAGTTCTTCGCCAGCGAGTGAGAACATTGAACAGCTCCTTTGCTTTTCCGGGCTGTGATTCAGCGAGGTTTTGGGATTCGCCTGGATCATTACGCAGGGTGTACAATTCAAGTGACTCGTCTTCGAATTTCTCGATCAGTTTCCAGTCTCCCATTCTGACCGCGCTGCTCGGCACTCCGCGGCCGATGTAACAGGGGAAGTGCCAAAACACGGCCTCACGTTTCAACGACGTTTCGCCGCGTAGAAGCGGCATTATGCTGACACCGTCGATGGCTTGAGACTTCGGTAGTTCGGCACCGGCGAGTTCGGCGATCGTCGTATAGAAGTCCATGCTGAGGATCGGCTCTGCGGATGATGTCCCCGGATTCTTGATGCCCTTCCACCAGACAGCCGCGGGAACTCGAATGCCGCCTTCGTACAACGCTCCCTTGCTGCCATTCAGCGGCGCAACGTATTGCGGAGTGCCTCCGTTGTCGCTGGTAAAGATGACCATCGTGTTTTCGTCGAGCTTCAGTTCAGCCAGCTTGGCGAGAACCCGGCCAACGTTCAGATCGACTCCTTCCACCATCGCCGCCTGATTGATGTCTGCATCCGTCGCGCCGGATTTCCGGCCTCGCTGGCGATACTTTTCCACGAGTTCCGGCTTCGGCTCAAGCGGCGCATGGACATCGTGAGTCGCAAGGTAAAGGAAGAAAGGTTTCTCGCGACTCGTCTCGATGAACTTCAGTCCTTCGTCGGTCAGCACATCGCTGCAGTATCGACCGTCGCCATCCAAGTAGGCGTCCTTTTCGAAGCCAAGTTGCTTGGGCTCTTTGTAGATATCGAAACCCTGACCCGTCGGAGTGGAAGGCCCCGAGCGACCTCGTCTAAGATTCCACATGCCGAAGCAGGCCGTCGAATAGCCTTTCTGCTTCAGCACTTCAGCGATTGTGATCACATCGCCGCCGAGCGCTTCGTTGCTTTTTGCCGAAATCACTTTGTGATGAGGCAGCCCTGGATCATGTCGTGGATCGTTGATCACTGTGTAAACGCCGTGACGAGGCGTGTACTGCCCCGACATCAGGCACCCGCGCGTCGGCGCGCAGTTGGGAGCACTCGCGTAGGCGTGCGTGAACAGGATTCCCTCGCGAGCCAGTCGATCGATGTTCGGCGTTTCGACAAACGTATTGCCCGCAAAACCAACATCCCGCCAGCCCATGGCGTCGATGAGGATCAAAACCACATTCGGCGGCGCGGCGTGAAGAGTCTGCGCGGTGACAAGCAGGGAAACGATCGCAGTCAGCTGGATGATCAGTCGCATGGGTGCAGAAAGCCTCTAACCACAGAGGACACGGAGAACACAGAGGTGTATGTTAGATGGGAGTTCCTGCGTTTCATTGGTCATTTATCATTGGACATTGGTCATTCGCCTCGCTCATTTTCTCTCGTACTCAAAATCCAGCGTGGTTTCGCTCAGCGTGATATCATTCACGGCCTTCAGCAGCTCGGCGCGGCTGGCGTTGTTGGCGGATAGTTTTACGTCCTCAGACAGCGCGAAGACGGTGATGTGATAGGTCTTCACGCCGGGGCCTTTCGAGCACATCGGATCGTATTCGGCTCGCTTGCGATCGTTGATGCCAAGCGTTCCCACACCCTTCGACTGTTGCTTAAGTTCAGCGACGTCGGAGGGTATGTTGTAGACAACCCAATACGACTTTTCCTGGTCCGGAGCGGTATGCCAGAGACTGATCGCGATCGACTTTGTCCCCTTTGGAAGATTCTTCCATGCCACCGCTGGCGACTCGCGATCTCCGTCGCAGGTGCATTCGATGGACAGCATTCCAGACTTATCCAGCGAGCTGCTGGTGACCGTGAAGGCCGTCTCGTCTTTTGAACTCTTCTTCTGCGACTTCTGCGAGCTGGCCGATTCGCCACCTATCTTTTTTCCACCTTTCCCATCTCGCGGTGGTCTGTCTTCGCCGCGAGGTGGTGGCGGATCGTTCGGAGGCCCCGGACGTCGTCTGCCGCTACGACGATTCGGTGAGTACTCTTCGTTCGTGGTCGAACCGTCCGGGCTGACGAACTCAAACGCCGCCGAGCCATTGGTGGCGATCGAATAGCTGACCGTTCCCTTGCGGCCTCGTACGTCGTAAGTCAGCTTGTAACTCCCCGATTTTGTCTCGACGAAGTCTGTGATCTTCGCGTCTCGAATCGGAGGCAGGGCAGGGCGAACCGGTTCGGCTCGTGGCTGAGGATCCACCTGGCCGTCACGTTCGACGACTTCGCCATAGAAGCCGCCGTTGAGATACGGATAAGTCTCCGTCGAGTGATAGTGATAGTTTCCATCCGTGCCTTTGTGCCCGTTCCACTTATCCAGTGGCGCGAAATCGGGGTCGCCTTTTTCCTGAAGTCCCATGATCGGATAACCATCCAAAGCCCATGCAAGCGGCTTGCCTTTGCCAACGACCTTTTCCAGATGGATTGGCGGGATGTGATAGTGATAGTCGTCTGCTCGACCGCAGTGACCACCGAATTCATCAAGTTCGCCAGCCAGCAGCGTATCGGTGCGACCATCATTCTTGATCGGATTGAAGATTGGAATCCCGTTCACCGCCAGCGCGATCGCGCCACGGAAGAAATTGTCTTTCGCGGACATAGGATTCTTCGCGGGGACTGGATGCAGCGGGATTCGCCAGGCGTTTTCGCCGACGTAGCTCTGAGGCAACGGGACCTGCTGCTGCCATGCCGTGATCCCGACCATCATCCTGTGATCGGGCATGCCGTTGGATTCGACGTACAGGAAATCCTCATCCCACCGAACCTTCGCGAC
>JANOZG010000011.1:0-3336 GCA_031429275.1 Planctomycetota bacterium | reverse complement strand
ATCAGGGCGAACTCGGGAGTCGATTATTCCTCGTTTGAATAGTTCGAAGTAGTTCATTTTACATACATCGAATCGGTTAGAAAGATCCACAGGTGAAACGTTGTAGGTCCACCAGACGTAACCTAAAAAGGCAAGGAATCCCAGAAGTATCAGGTAGACAAAATAGATACCACGGAATAACCACCGACGTCTGACGCTTCGAGGTGACACCATCATGAAAACTCTTTTTTCCTCAGTATTTCGCAGCAACTATGGATCGTTGCCACCTTTCGCCTGTCTGATATTGACTCGAAGTTTGATGAAATTCCACCAGGTTGCAGTGCCTCTACTCTTTTCGAAACGACTCCGTTGCATAGTAAACAGCAAACGTTGCCAGCCAGTGTTCGCCTTCGTAGTGGCCACTGGTGACATAGGTCATGCCGGCGGTGAAGTGCTGGCGGGCAGAATCAGCAAGCAATGCTTTGCGAGGATCGGTGTGTGCCAATGCCGATGCAATGCCTGCCATCGTCCAGGCTCGGGAAAGGTCGAGGCCCGCGAGATGCACAAGATGGCCGTCCGTTACGTCGCTCACCTGCACGGGTTCCATCATCGGGCCCATTTGACCAGTGCCAAGTTGAGGCAAGAACGTGTCGAGCCACTTTGAAAACTCATCGCGAGGCAGAACACGTCGCATGAGGTCCGCTTCATTGAAGCCGGATGAAAAGAAGTCATTGCCCGATGGTTCATAATGAGCCGGATAATTGACATCCTTCAGATAGAAGTGTTTCGCTCGAGCAATGATGAGCTCTTCCAGCGACGTGTGACCTGTTTGCCGAGCATAATCGAGTTCCAGCGAGAGTGCGAAGCCGGTGTCGGGGTGAATTCCGGTTCGAATCGGAAAGCTGAGTTTTGGAAGGTAATCCATCGAGTACTGCACGATTATCGTTTCGAGCGGCCTGAGGTTTTCGCGCCAACGTTTCGCATCGGGATCTTCCCAATCATGAAGTTCGGCGACCAGTTGCAGCGCCCATGCCCAGCCGTACATGCGTTCGAAGCTCTTGTTTTCCTTCGGAAGAAAATAATCCGCCTCCGCCTGTAGTTTATCTTTCGTTAACTGCCGATTCAGTGTTTCACGAATCTGAGTTGCACTGGATGATTTCGGATACAGTTTTAACAGTCGAGCCAGCATCCAGTGTCCGTGGACCGACGAATGCCAATCGAAGCAGCCATAAAACACGGGATGCATGTCTGACGGCGATTTGACATCTACTGACGACGCCATCACGTTCGAAGGCTTGTTCGGATACTCCTGCGGAATACCCTTCAACGCAAGATCCGCGAAAGCAGTCACTTGTTCGTCCGACAGCGACACGTTGAATTCCTCCGACGATCGGGGCTCGACCATGACCTCATCTGCAAAGGTCCGATTCACGACGCACAGACTGCAAACGATCACAAAGACCGGCGGCATGACGAAAACGTTGCACAAGTGTTGCCAGTTGTTTTGCATAATTCCAACATTCCCTGAGCATTATACTTTTCGAGCAGGACAAAATGTGATTGTAGACGGCGAGCCGCAGGGCGTCAGCCCTCCGAGTGCCACGCCGATATCTCGGAGGACTGACGTCCTGCCGCTCGCCCAAAAAACAATAGCAGAACGGTAGCAATTCGCCGCAAGGGAAGACATAGTCCATAGTCATGTATCCACTTCCCGCCGTTCCATCCCTTCGAGGACCCTCCTTATGAGACTGTTCGTTACTGGATTTGTGTTGCTCGCCTTGTCTGCAAATGCACTGACCGTCGTCGCTCAGGACACGAAGCCTGACCCGAATCTCGTTGCTGCCATGACGGTCAACGAAGTCCTGGAGTCTGCTGCATGGTCAGAATTATTCAACGGCAGGGACCTGACTGGCTGGATCGGCGATACCGCAGGATACGAAGTTCTGGATGGCGTCCTGGTTTGCAAGAAGGGCGGCAAGGAACTAGCCACGGAAAAGGAATACCGCGACTTCGCATTGCGGTTCGAATTCAAGCTTGAAGAAAGCGGCAACAACGGCATCGGGATTCGAGTTCCCAAAGGCGGACATCCCTCAAAAGATGGAATGGAGATTCAGATTCTCGATCACGACGGCAAGGCGTATCAAGGCGAGGCAGTCATGGCGGACGGCAAAAGCCAGAAGTTGAGCTGGCTGAAACCATGGCAGTATCATGGATCAATCTATGGCATTTACCCAGCAAAGATCGGCTATCTGAAACCCGTCGGCGAGTGGAATTCACAAACGATCATCGCGATCGAAGATCATATTATCGTCATCGTCAACGGTGCCGTCGTTGTTGATGCTTTTCTGGATGACATCACGCCTGTGGATGGTACACCTCATCCCGGCATGAAAAACAAAAGCGGACACATCATGCTGGCGGGGCATTCGGATCGGGTTGAATTCAGGAGTCTGCAGGTCGCCGATTATTCGCCTTCGCCTACGAAGCCTGCAATAACGTCCGACAACACTCCCCCCGCTGGATTTAACGCCTTCTTCAACGGTAAGGATTTAACCGGATGGAAAGGCCTGGCTCACGGCAATGCCAATGAACGCTATAAGCTTCAGGGTGAAGCTCTGACTCAGGCTCAAACCAAAGCCGACGTTGTCATGAACGAACACTGGATGGTGAAAGACGGCGTACTGATCTACGACGGAAAAGGCCAGAGTCTCTGCACCGCAAAAGATTACGGTGATTTTGAATTCTACATCGATTGGAAGATTCCTCCGGGGGCAGACTCGGGCATCTATCTTCGCGGCGCGCCGCAGGTGCAGATCTGGGACCCATGGGACGCTCGCAACGGGGCTGGCAAGCCTGATCCGACAACGCCTGTAGAATGGGTGACGCAGTATTCCAACGGTCGCAATCTGGGTTCCGGCGGACTTTGGAACAATCGTCGCTGGCGAAATGCTCCTCTATCGCTGGCAGACAAGAAGCCGGGCGAATGGAACACATTTCTCATCCGCATGGTTGGCGACAAGGTATCGATTTGGTTGAATGACAAGTTAGTCGTTGATCGTGTGGCTCTCGAAAATTACTGGGACCAGACCGGCCTGACTCCGCTCGTGCGAGCAGATCAGATAGAACTTCAGCATCACGGCAGCGAGTTGTTTTTCAAGAACATGTATATTCGCGAACTGCCGTATTAGTGCTTTAAAAATGGGTCAGCAATCAATAGTGCACAGCACCCTCTTGGGTTATTGGGCTATTGGTTCCGGACCTCTTTTCTAAAGCCTGGCATAAAAGGTCTCAGAACAGCACAAATTATGTCAGAATGGGTATTCGGTTCTTGACACCTTTGTTTTCTCCGTCGGTCTT
>JANOZG010000010.1:0-2330 GCA_031429275.1 Planctomycetota bacterium | reverse complement strand
AAAGGCGAAGGTCCGTTCACCGTCTTCGCTCCGACCGATGAAGCATTCTCCAAGCTTCCAAAGGGGACTGTTGAATCACTTCTGAAGCCAGAGAACAAGGCGAAATTGCAGGCAATCCTGACGTACCATGTCGTAGCCGGCAAGGTGATGGCTGCTGATGTTGTGAAGATCAAAGGAGCTGTGTCAGTTCAGGGTCAGCAGATTGACGTCGTCGTGAAGGACGGCAAAGTGAAGGTTGATGAAGCAAACGTCGTTAAAACGGACATCGCGTGCTCCAACGGTGTGATCCATGTGATTGACAGCGTGATTCTGCCAGCTGATAAAGACATCGTGGAAACTGCGGTGGCTGCGGGCTCCTTCAAGACTTTGGCTGCTGCACTGACGGCTGCCGGGCTGGTCGACACATTGAAAGGCGAAGGACCGTTCACAGTGTTCGCCCCCACCGACGAAGCCTTCGCGAAACTTCCAGCAGGAACTGTCGAAAGTTTGTTGCTGCCAGAAAACAAAGAAAAGCTCATTGCCGTTCTGACGTACCACGTCGTGTCAGGCAAAGTGCTGGCCAGCGAAGTCGTGAAGCTGAAGTCTGCTAAGACCGTGAATGGCAAAGATGCCATGATCAAAGTCAGCGACAAAGGTGTCATGGTCGACGCGGCAAAGGTCGTCGCTACTGATATCGAAACGTCCAACGGTGTGATTCACATCATCGACAGCGTGATCCTGCCGTAATCGTGCGGAGTCTAACGTTATCTCGGGGGCGGTCGACATCCAGTCAGCCGCCCCTTTTTTTATCTGTTTAAACCCGAGAAATGAAAGTTCATTCAACCATGTCAATCGCATTCGATGAAACCGAGACCGATGAATCAGCTGCGGACGATTGCTGTGTGCGATCGAATGAGTCCCGGCATGTCCGACGCACAATGATCACCGAGTCGGCGGTCGATTTGGCAGCCATAAAAGGTGCCGTCCGCACGATCCTACGAGCTGTGGGCGAAGACCCGGACCGAGACGGATTGCTCGAAACGCCGCGACGTGTTGCCAAAATGTACGCCGAAATGTTTTCAGGTCTGCAGCAGGATCCGGGACGTCATCTGGAAGTGACATTCGAAGAAAGTTACGACGAAATCGTGTTGGTGCGTGACATTCCATTCACAAGCATGTGCGAACATCATCTGCTTCCGTTCCGCGGGGTTGCCCATGTGGCGTACATTCCAAACGGGCGGGTCACTGGCCTAAGCAAACTGGCTCGTGTGGTGGAAGAGGTGTCGCGTCGCCCACAGGTTCAGGAGCGGATGACACAGACCGTTGCCGACCTGATTGAAGATCGTCTGGGCAGTCGGGCTGTCGGCGTGATCATCAAGGCCGAACACTCCTGTATGTCGATCCGCGGGATTCGCAAGACCGGGAGCCTGACCGTGACCAGTACGATGCGAGGGTCGTTCCGCAGCGATCCGGCGAGCCGGGCGGAATTGATGTCACTGATCAACATGCCGAACTGATGAACCAATCCTGTCCCGAGAAGTTTGACGAGAGGAGGTTTTGATGATCATTCAAAAACAGTACAAGTTTTACGCCGCACACCGCAACGAGACGCTGCAGGATAAATGCAGCAATCTTCATGGTCATCGCTACGGAGTGCGGTGCCACTTCGAGGTGGAACGTGACGGAGATATCAGCACGCTCTTTGGCGATTTCGATTCGCAGATTGAGCCGTGGCTCAAGGAAAATTACGATCACGGCATGTTGATCAACATTCATGATCCGCTCTATGAAACTCTTCAGCAACACATGGCACGAACCGGTGAGACACTCCGGCTGAAAGTCATGGACGGGCCGACAAGTGTGGAGAACCTCTGCCACCTGTTGTTCAGCGAGATCACTCAGATGGGATTTCGTCTTGCTCTGCTGGAAGTTCAGGAAACCGACACTTCGATTATCAGTTACACGCGCGAAGACTGGATTGCAGATAATCGGCACTTCGCCCGTCGTAGGTCTCATTCCGACGCAGAAGCCGTCGCTTTATCCTAAAGGGAATAGCACTATGCCGGGCCAGCTTGATAAAAGCCAATCGCCGCCTATTGAGACACTGCGTCCGTCCGCATGGATGAAACAAATTCTACTGGCGGCCGCCGTCTACAACATAGCCTGGGGAGCCTTCGCGATCCTGAGTCCACTCACCTTGTTTCGCTGGTGTAGATTTGATCCTCTGCCGAATTACCCGGAATTGTGGCAGTGCATCGGGATGATTGTCGGAGTCTACGGGGTTGGTTATGGAATCGCAGCCCGCAATCCTTTTCGACACTGGCCGATTGTGCTTGTCGGACTGTTGGGTA
>JANOZG010000009.1:0-1637 GCA_031429275.1 Planctomycetota bacterium | reverse complement strand
ATGTTGATCCATGGGACTTCAAACTGATCCGCCACACTGCGGCATGCATTTCGATTTCCGATCATGACCGTAGCTTCTGCCTTCAGCCGCTTGTCTCGAATCGCACGCAAAATGGCCAGCGGAGGTTCTGATCGAAACGTTGTGCAGATTGCAAGCCGGGCAGGGCGGACATGTTCGTCGCGAGACCAGACTCGCACCTGCAGACCCTTGAGACGGCCGATTTCCTGGAGCCGCTGCCGAAGAGTTTCGACAGACTCAGATACGGGTGCCCACTCGATGCGCATCAGCATCGCGAAGAGTCGTTCGGAGTCGCGGTCGTACATCTGGATTTCGTGGATGTTTGCGCCAGCTCCAGTCACATAGTGAATGATCGGATCAGCCAAACCTTTATGGTCCGGACCAACCGCCGTAATTGTGACCTGCATCAAGAACACTCCCTGGAACATTGTCGAACAGCAACAAAGATGGAGACAGACTGATGAATGCCTCAAACGAAAGCGGGGCTCAAAGATGAGCCCCGCAGTCTACATTTTTATCGCGTTGAGGCGATTATGTCGAGGACTCTTCATCCTTGCGACGTCGTTGCAGTGCTTTAGGAGCCAAAGCAAGCAACGCACCAAAGAAGCCGACCGATGCCACCGAGCTCTTCGTCTTTTCAGCCGTCGGCTCAACGGCAGTCGTCACTGTTGCCGTGGCAACCGGCACGACAGCGTCCCACCATTTCTGTTCGTCCCATTGAGACAGAACATCATCGGACTGACCTGGGACAATCTCCGGAGCAGAGACTTCGGAAACAACAGCAACCATTGGAACGACGATCACTTCACTCTGGTCGTCCATCGCTTGTTCCACAGGAACCATCGCAGGCACTAACGATGAGCCCGAAACAAACGCCGGAAGCATACTAATCGCCGATTCCGACATCATTTCAGGAACATTGGTCGATATTGCCGTCAACGTGTAGGTCGACGAGCTGTCGTCGCCCCGTACATCCGACGCGTCTGCGATCGTAAAGCTTGTCGAAGCCCCTGTGCTCCAAAGGCTGAAAGTTCCACCTGGACTCACCGCTCGTACCCAAACCCTGTACTGACCTTTGGGCAATGCGGAAGGCACGGTGAACGAAGTATTTCCGATTCCCGTCTGGCTCAGTGAGAATTTGGTGTTCGTAACGCCCTGAATCAGGACTTCGTAGCCAATAGCACCGTCGACGGCCTTCCAGGAAACAGTGGGTTTTGTATTGGTCGTTGTACCAATTGGAGTGACGACAGGACGGCCTCCCACAAAGAATTCCACGTAGGAACTATAAGCGGAAACCGTTGCCGCAACGTTCGCAGCTGGGCGACCTGCTGCAACGCTTCGAACGTAGGCTCGATACCATCCAACCGGTAGATTAGTTGGAATCTTGTAGGTATTCGTGGTCAGCGTTGTGACTTCGTACTGAGGGGCATCAACATACTTTCCAGTCGCATCAATCGTCTGCAACCGGAATTCATAGGTTGAAGCTCCCGCTGACAAATTCCCAATCGCCTGCCGCTGGCTGGTCCATGTGAACGTCGGCTTCGTTTCAAATGTGGAAAGCGACGGCCCAGTCAACACCGGAGCGGTGATGACAGAGAATTGCCGTGGAATGCTCCAGT
>JANOZG010000008.1:0-7026 GCA_031429275.1 Planctomycetota bacterium | reverse complement strand
TAAGCCGGATTCAACACCAACGTCTGCACCATCAACATCTGATTCCGCAGTAAAGTCTCGCAAGCCAACTCGGCCTGTGGAAATCGCGGAGGTTAAAGAACAAACATGACACAGTCATCGACCGTGTAGCCCGTGGCCGACAGGCCAGGCCGCACAACAACCTGGCCTGTCGGTTCAGAAGTTGCGCAATTCGTTAGGGCTGGAAGCCCGGCACATCCTCTGCCGGTGGCGTGAGCCACCGGATTTCAGAAAACACGGCGTTTCAGGCCTGCAGGGCCGACACATTCGCGATTGTGTCGGCCCTCCGGGCCTTGGATTCAGTGTGTTAGTATACCGGTGGCTCACGCCACCGGCATTGGATATGTCGGCCCTCCGGGCCTGAAACTCGCAACTGTTCCGGTCGCGCTGTACACACCCTATGGGATTTCACTTCAACGAATTGCCGCTATGCGATTTCGATTCAAAAACCGCAACGCCAACAAACGACTCATCGACATGACGCCGATGATCGACTGCGTGTTTCAGCTGCTTCTGTTTTTCATGGTCGCCAGCCGTTTTGAAGAGGAATCCAAGATTTCCGGCGAAGGCTCACTCGATGCCCATCTGCCAGATGCTGTGGCTGCCATGCCAATGGTCATGAAACCCAAAGAAATGGTCGTGAATGTCAATGATCGTGGGGAGTTCTACGTTGCTGGAGAAAAACACACGGAAGCTCAACTTGGTGATCGCCTTCTGCGCGCGGAAACCAACAACCCAGGCAATCAGCCTGTGGTTATTCGAGGCGACGAGCGGTCAGACTGGAAGTTCATCGCGCGCGTGATGAGTCTCTGTAATCAAGCACGGATTCGCGACTATCGTGTGGCAGTTGTGCCGCCCGAAGAGGCCACGGAGGCTGGTACACCATGAGAGATCTCGTCAGCCTTTCGGACGCTGAACTGCAGGAATTGACCAGCGGTCAACGTCTGAGGATGTTTGGAGCGATCAGCATCGCCGTCGCTTGTGGCATCGTGTCTCTGCAAGGTATGGTGGCATTATTTACGGATGCCAGTGCTGTTCCGTTGCCGGGGATGAATCGGCTTGAGGGTCAGATCGGATGGGCCGCCGCGCTTGTTGCGATGCTGGTGGCAGTCACTTTTCTGGTGCGAGGCGTCATTAAGCGTAGGTTGCAATGGGGCATCGCTCTCAGCCTGCTGATTCATTTTCTGCTTTGCGCATCCATGTCGGTTGTTGAATTTCGAGGCCCGCAACCGATTCCCGTGGCATCCAATGAACCCCTCGGGGCGACGGCTGAAGAATTCACAATGCCGGACTACGCTGGTCAGGAGAATCCGAGTTCCGACGCACTGTGGCAACAGCAATCAGATACCGCCACGCCGGAAAACAGCGTTGAACTCGAACGTGCTCAAATGGAAATCGCCGAGACCGATAAACAGCAATCTGAAGCCGCTGCTGAACAAGTGGCGCAGGTGGTTGAAAAGCTTGAGAACATTCAGCGTGAAGAACAAGTGAAACTGGCTGCTGATGCTGCCGCCGAAATGGAACGCCAGGTTCAGGAACGCAACGAACCCCTCCCACAACCAGCCGATGCGCCGACAGTCGAAACCAAAGCGAGCGCGCAGGCCATGCTGGACGTACAGTTGGAGCAGGAAAAGCAAAAGACAGACGCCCCGAGGAGCGAACGTGCTCAGACCGAAATTGCTGCGGCCGCCCAATCTGTGAAAGCAGCACAAATTGAAGCTCAAAAATCTGAAGCCGAAATCACTCCGGAGGAAGTGCAGGCCAGCATGTCTCCGAAAGCCAAAGCCGATTTGGAAGCAGCTATGGCGCAGAATGAAAACATCGAGGTTGCTGCGGCTGATGCTCAGGAAATGGAACTCACTGAGCAGCAAGTGAAAGTCACACGTCAACAGGCTGCAGCCGCCTCCGGATCTTCTGGCGCACCTTCAAGTGACAGCTCTCCTGCGTCATCTGCAAGTCCTGCCGTGAGTCGTGCGAATCCAGAGCGAGCGGCCCGTGTGGGCACCCCTTCCAAAGAAGCGCCAACGGATGGCGGTGCGGTGGCAATGTCTCGACGCGCTGCAAATGCAAACGCAGCCGGGGCAAACTCTGGCGCAGAAAGTGTTGAAGTCTCCTCCACCACCGGGGCTGGTGCCCCAGCGATGGCGGAATCTTCAGTAGCGTCTGCGAATCGTCGAGGATCAGCAGCATCCGTTCCTGCGGGTTCGGGGGCCAGCGGTGGATCAACTGTTCAAGGTTCTGGACAATCCAACGGCCAGGTTTCCGGCACCACGATTGCTCGATCTGCCAACAGTGGAAACAGTCCGAGGCTTGGTAGTGCCAACGGGCAGTCATCAGCGTTGACCGGTCGCGGCGAAGGAAGACAGGCCAATGCTGTGGGAACGACGGCTGACTCGGTTGGAGTCGCTATGTCGGCGGGAAAAGGCTCAACAAGTGGTGAAGCTCTGGTCGCTGGCCCCGCAAGTACATCTGTTGGTCGCAGCAAGAATGGCCTTCCATTACGTTCGGACTCCGGCGGCACGGCGAATGGTCCGTCCAGCCCCGCTTCTTCCGCAGGCGATCAAACTGGCGTCGCACGATCATCCACGGCCGCAGTTGCTGGTCGTGGAACTGAGCCGAGTGCAATGCTGAATTCGAATGCCGGCTTTTCCGGCAGCCCTGGTTCTGGCCTTGCGATGTCACGATCATCGGCATCAGTCGCGAGTTTACCTGCCGGGGCAATGGCCGCCGAACAAAATGGTAAACTTGTTCTGGCCGGACCGCAGGCGGTGGCAAATGGTGGAGTCGTGTCCGGCGGCGCATTATCGGGGCCTCGAGTCACTTCTGTGCCTCGAAGATCCGCCGGACTTCCCGGCAGTAGTGGCCCGGCAGCAGGCAGCGCAGCGTCAGGCGTTGCGAGTTCAGTTCAGCCTTCGCGGATCGCTGTCGGCGCTCCGCGCACTGGAATCGGCAGTGACAAACCGAGTTTGGCGTCTGCCGATGCCATCGCGGGCATGATTAAGAAATCTGTCCCCGGAATTGGCGGTTCACCAGAGGCTCGTATGGCAGAAAGCCTGTCGATGCGAACTTCCGATGCTCGTCGTGAAGCGGCACGAACACTGGGAGGATCACCGGAATCTGAAGACGCAGTTGAGCGTGGCCTTGCATGGCTGGCGTCAACTCAGTCTGCGGACGGGCATTGGAGCATTAAAGAGTTTCCCGGTGACACCCCGCCGAAAATCAGAGATGAAACTTTCAAAGCAGATAGTGCTGCCACAGGGCTCGCTTTGCTGGCATACCTCGGAGCAGGGTATACCCATCAATCCGGCAAGTATCAGGACGTTGTTGATCGTGGCGTCAAATGGCTGCTGCAACACCAGAAACCAGACGGGGATCTCTTTGCAGACGAACTTGAATTCGTCTGGCTGTACAGTCACGGCATGGCATCCATCGCACTGTGTGAAGCGTATGGCATGACGAAAGATGCTGCGTTGAAAGATCCCGCCCAAAAGGCACTGAACTTCATCGTTGCTTCGCAGCATCCGGAGTTTGGTGGATGGCGATATCGCCCACGATTCGAATCAGATACATCGGTATCCGGCTGGCAATTGATGGCGCTCAAGAGTGGCGAAATGTCAGGACTGGAAGTCCCAAAGGAATCCTACGCGGGTGTAAATCGCTGGTTGGATTCAGTGCAGAGCAAAGAACTACCCGGACAATTCAGCTACCATCCAACTCAGGCAGTTACCCCGACGATGACGGCCGAAGGTCTGCTGATGCGGCAATACCTGGGTGCCAAACGCGACGATGCTCAGTTAATCGCAGGTGCAAATTTTCTGCAGACTCGCCTACCCGATTTCGGCCAGCGAGATTCGTATTACTGGTACTACGCGACTCAAGTCATGTTCCATATGCAGGGCGAGCACTGGAGTGCGTGGAACAACAGCCTGCGTGACACGCTTGTGGAGACTCAATCCAAAGCCGGCCCTTTAACAGGCAGCTGGGACCCCGCACTGCCAACCCCCGAAAAATGGTCCAACGCCGGCGGGCGGCATTATGTCACATGCCTGAATCTGTTGATGCTGGAAGTCTATTACCGACATCTGCCGCTGTATCTTGAGCTGGAAAAGTAGTGAACTCCGCTCACAGCAGCATGACCAAGCCGTCCATTCCGGACAGTCGACTATAGATCGCCAGAACCTGCTGAGACGACTCACACATCGGTTCGATCGTAACGGAAACGTGTCGGCCGTGTTCGGTGTTCTTGATCGTGAATGGAGGATCGATCTCCATTCGCAACTCGTCACGAACACACGCCACCACTCGGGCCGTAAAGTTGTCCTGTGCTGCACCGATCACTTTAAATGTGAAGTGACATGGAAAGGCATGGCGGCTTTCCAGCAGTTCCACTGACGGTAATTGAACCACGGTCTTGACTCTCCGGACTATTGAAAAGGACTCTGAAATCCTGGTGAGATTATAGACACTCCTGGAGGATCGGGAAGGTGGCAAAACAATACAGAGATCAAAATGAACTCAACCATCCCGCTTTCGTGAGGCGTCTACGCCGCTGCGTTCGGGACCTATTGTCACGTTTTCCAGAACGAGAAGTACACGCTGAGCCTGAGGCGCTAGCCGATGCGATCAATGGAAATCGGCTAGCGCCTCAGACTCAGGTGAATTGGTTTTGGTAAGTTTGTTTCTGCCGCTCGCCTAATCGGGGTGGAACTCAGGCTTTTGGACTGACAAGTTTAGTGCAAAAGCCAATAAACCACGGCGATACGCTAGGTGGCGGAGTGCATCTTGGCAATGCGAACGTGTATTCCGTGGTCGAGCGGGCACAGCGTGCGTCTATCTGACTTTCGGACAAATCAAACTACATAAGCCATAACTGACAGGAGTTGACGATCCGAAATACTGCGCCGTGGCCCCTTGGCGCAACGCCGTTAAGGATTCGATAGCGTTTGAAGCAGCGACACACCCCTCATCCGGCCTCCGGCCACCTTCTCCCCTTCCCAGGGGAGAAGCGACTTCTAGAGAGCTGTTGAAAACGTGTCGTTATGCCAAAAAGATTAAATACGTTCCAGCTTTGTGATGCGGCCTGTTGCGACCCATTCGGCAACATAGATATCGCCGTTTGGCGCAAAGCACGCGTCATGGGGATGAACGAACTGGCCGTCGATCCATTTGTCTGGCTGACCTCGCAGATTCTGAACCTCATTCAGACGATCGACCGCACGACCTAAACGCGCGACGACTTCGTTTTTCTCATTCAGCAACGTGACACAGGACTTCAACTCAGGCACCAGCATCAGGTTCTTCCAGGTGTCGATATTGGCAGGCAAGCCGAATCCAGAGATTGTTTCCTTGTACTCACCATTCATTGAGAAAACCTGCAACGTATCGTGCGCTCGATCCGTCACAACGATCGTCGCTTCTCGACCCGGGCGATTGTCGACCCATAATCCGTGAGCCGTGTTGAATGTCCCTTTACCATCACCCGCGCCACCAAAGCTGCTCACCCATTTTGCATCTTTGTCGTATCGGTGAATACAGAACGTGCCGTAACCGTCGGCCAGCAAAAATCCACCATCGTCAAGGAAGGCAAAGTTTGTTGGAAGAAATCCATTTCGAGTCCAATTGGCTTCGGTCGATGTCTCTTCACCGGCAGCGTACTTGCCAGATTCCATCGGCGCTTTTCGGAACCAGACGATTTCTCCCGTGAGCGTCATTTTGGCAAACGCTTTCACCTGCTGGTACGCGGCGACATACAAAAACTCCTGACCGCCCTCGTCCCGCACTTCAATACCATGGCCTCCGCCCTGAAACTGGGAACCGAAAGCTCTCACAAACTTGCCGGTCGGATCAAAGACGAAGATAGCCGGATGATCTTTCTTGTCTCGATGCCCTTCATGGATGACATAAAGATTGCCAGCCTTGTCGAGTGCCACGTTATGCGTCGTCTGCCATGTGTACATGTCGGGCAGCTGCGCAAACATGTGGTTTACCCGAAACTTATGTTCGCCTTCTCCGATGATGACTTCGGAGTTTGTTCGGCTGCTTGTCGCCACTGCAGGTGCAGTAATCAGAGCTGTCGCCCCGGCGGCAGATATTGAAAGAAATGTTCGACGAGACGAAGATGTGGGCGTCATGTGTCAGTTCCTGATAGTGCATTGGTGGGAAGTCATTCGCCGTCACTTGAGAAAGCGAATGGACTACTGTTTACCATTGCAGCCACAACGTTTCCAGTCCGCCGGAACTTTGGATTTCACGAAACGGCGGATCTCCATCAGATTTCAAGCAACTTCTTCAACGCTTGCGATGGCACGTCGTTGTGACCAGCACCTGAAATCTCGACAAAAGTCGCGTGAGCGCTGGCTGCAGCCAACGCTCTGGCTTCGGAGATCGGGACCATTTTATCTTCTGCACCGTGCAGAATTGTGATCGGACAGGCGACGTGGGGAATGCGATCAATCGACGGCCAGCAATCGAGGACAAAATAGATCACAAGTTCACGTGTGGATACAGAGGTTCCCTGTTTCTTCAGCAGCCAGCCTTTCAGGAGGTCGCCATCGGTTGTGTCGAGATGCACGTCCAGAATGTGTTGGGTATCGAGGTTTAACTCGCTGGCAAGTAGCGTGTCGGCAACTGATGGCCGGTACATCAGTCGTCGCTGAGCCAGTGTAAAAATGACCGTCACAGTAACATATGGCACAACGGCGTAGATGACAGCACCGCGAAGAAGTTTCCTTCGCCATGATATGGCCTTGTGAGTCGTCTGCATGGATTGATCTCGAATTTACGTTGCGGCAAATCTTTCTCGCTCAGCCCTGTGCTCATTGAATTCGATATGACATGCTGACTTTCATGAATTGTCTGTGAATTTCCTCAGCGTGAATGGAATCCCTGAAGAGCGAAACTCCGATTGGTTCAGGCTGAGGCCGGACGGCTCGCCGAAATCGTCCACGAAAATCTGATTCAAATCCTTCCCATAGATACAGCTTCACGGTAACGTGGACGCCAAAATCC
>JANOZG010000007.1:0-4990 GCA_031429275.1 Planctomycetota bacterium | reverse complement strand
GCAAAAAGAGGTCCGCCAACTCAGGCCGAACCGGCTTAAACCCTATGTCCTGCTCTCCTACGGTCCCGCAAACACCGTAAAAGACAGCCTCACGGAAAATATGAGCGGCTACCATCCTGTCTGTCGAGGCTGCTTTCAATGGCGATGACGTGGACCTAAGCAATCCATGTAGTGTTCAGGACCATTTTGTGGCTTTTTGTGCTTTTTGTGGCTAGAAACAAGCCGGACGCAATCGTATTTTTGCTAGCCACGAAAAACACGAAGAGACACGAAAAAATCGCGGCACCATGATCGCAAGTTCGGACATTGGCGATTCAGCCTGAGCCTATCCTGGAACAAACGGGAATGGATCAGAACAAAACTCGCGCAAGTATTGTATGGCCTTTTTGGCATTCGTCGCACAGCCCAACCAAAGGCCGGTTAAGGGGGTTATTCGCTCATTCGGACTCGATCAAATCTTCAACGGCGCTGGGACGAGCGGGTGATGTCAATCCACTGATTTGTGTGGCTCGAACGCCCAAAATCAGGGCGCTTACGTACCCCGCTCGCCGTCGGAAAGTTATGCATTCCGCACTTCCGGGAACATATACATAAAACCACTAGAGACTTTGCAAGTAATGGAAGTGTTTGCGTTTGTGCTGATTTGGTGAGCAGGTTGATTTTTGAGCACTTTTCAGGTCCCTCCGAACAGAAGAATTTCGGCGTTCTGCGAAGTTTCATTCTTTTTTCCCATTGCAGGATGTGTATGGTGGGTGCTCCCACCGAGAGACCTTGTTGGTTCTTACACTCCTTGATTTTCAACAGGCAAAAGTTTGTGGCACAGTCATCTCAATTGATCCAACCGCTCATCTCAACGGATGCGGTTTCCACGCTAACGCACGTCGTACCAGGGGTGAGCAACACTGAAAATGGCCCAATAACAACGGAACGCCTGCCATCCAGAGCTGATTCGGTATCGCGATATCGTCAGGTTGTACTAACTTCAGTGCCATTGGCAGCTGCTGATATTCTGGCAATTGCTGCGTCATATCTTATGGCGACGCTTTGTACGTATGCCTTGATTGGAGCCCACTATTATTGGGGCCTCTGGAATAACCTTTTCGCAGTGTGTTGCTGTCACCTAATAGTTGGCCAATTCTACGGGCTCTTTCCGGCATCAGGGATCAATCCTGTTCGTGAACTTCGAATGCAGGTGTCATCCATCGCCGCCGCCTTTGTCCTGCTGGTCGCAATGAATGGGTTGGTTGGCGAAGTCACGAAAAATGAGATCCTAACCATATTGATCGCGTTTCCCCTAACCGCTGCGATCGCTCCTCCAGCACGCTTCTGCACCCGTAAGATTTTTTCCCAATTCAGTTGGTGGGGAGAAAAAGTCATCGTTGTTGGAATGGGACAGCAGGGCGCTTCGATCTATCAGTTCTTGGCAAAGCTTCCTCAGCGTGGTCTGAAGCCACTAGGAATGATGGACAACGATTCGTGCGAATATTGGAGACAGGATAGTAGTCAGCATATTGATTTTTTGGGGACAACTGATGAATTAGTACGCATCTGTCGTGAGCGGCAATGCCATTGGGTCATCGCGGCCGTAGCAGGCATAGACGAGATCTCCTTGCATAAAATTCTGCGACATGGAAGTTTGATTCCAAATCTTGTTGTCGTGAACTCGAAGGTTTCGATGCCTACGATGTGGCCGGAATCATTTGATGCAGCAGGACTTGCTGGTATTCATATTCGAGACCGACTTCTATTTCCATTTCAAAGGATACTGAAGCGAGTCTCGGATATTGCTGTTTCTTCAGTAATGCTCCTATGCAGCTGCCCATTGCTGTTGATAATTGCGGCATGGATCAAATTCAGTTCGCCGGGCCCGGTCTTTTATCAGCACCATGGACGAATCGGCCGTTCTGGCAGACCGTTTGGCGCTTGGAAAATACGAACAATGGTGATGGGTTCGGATGAAATTCTGCGTCAGCATCTTGAATCAGACGCAGACGCAAAGGAAGAATGGAACAGAAATCTGAAACTTCAAAATGACCCCCGAATAGTGCCCGGCATCGGCCATTTTCTTCGCCGAACGAGTCTTGATGAGTTGCCACAATTGTGGAATGTATTAAAGGGCGACATGAGCATGGTTGGACCACGCCCGATCTATACAGAAATTGAAATCAGAAAATTCAATAAGCAGTACCCACTCTATCTGCTGGTTCGGCCCGGCTTGACCGGGCTATGGCAGGTGTCGGGACGCAACAACACCACATATGATGATCGGGTGCGACTCGATATCTACTATGTTCGCAATTGGTCGCTGTGGTTGGATTATTTCATCCTCCTGCGTACCGTTCGCACGGTGTTAATGCGAGAAGGCAGTTACTAGCGAAAGTTGCTTGGATGACTTTTGATGGTTATGGATTCGTTATCAGGCATCCAAGCGAATACTTATTTTGTTCTAGACTTTTCCTGCCTAAACTTGTTGCATGGTGTTGTTCCATGCCCGTACCAATCGTCTGTGCATCAATACGAAATAGGTTTTTGGCGACAAATATCGTTCGGCAGTCCTTGCGTGAAATCTTTAGATAGATACAGATCTCCGGATCACAGGCAAGCTTTGCGCTCGAAGATTTTCATTTCTTTATTCCTCTAAATTCGACTTGAGAATCTTGTGTCATCATCGTCAGAGACCATCCGCGTCAATCGAATGGTTGCAACCTTCGGAGCCCATTCATTTGGAATGGTGATGAGTCTGGCAGAGCGATTTCTGCTTGTGCCTGTGATGCTCATATTTTGGGGAGCTGAGACCCTCGGCGTCTGGATGATTATTTGTTCAATACCGGCGTACCTGTCGCTGACGGAAATGGGCTTCGCAAATGCTGCGGGAAACATGCTGACACGGTTCGTGGTTGAGGAAAACTATGCCAGTGCACGCAAAGTGTATTGGTCCACAAGTGTACTCATTAATGCAGTTTCCATGATTTGTTTAGGACTGACTGCACTCGTTGTACTAACAGTTCCGCTTGCCGAAGTTTTTAATTGCAATGTTGTTTCCTCACAAGTTTTAGGCGGTGCCCTGTTTCTAATGGCGGTTTATACGGTAGCGATGTTTAGCAGCCAACTGCTCTATGCATTGGCCCGATCTGTCGAAAGACATGCGATTGTCGCATTTCAGACGCAGATGGCTCGAGTTGCGGAAATCCTCTGTTGTATTTTGGTCGTTGCAGTTGGAGGCGGACTGATGGAAGTTGCGATTGGGTATCTGATTACGCGACTGGGACAGATCTTCGCCGTGGAATGGGCATTGCATCGGCACATCAACTGGCTCGAACCGCGATCAAAGTGCGACAAACAAATCCTGAAAGAACTTGTCGGGCCAGCTATGGGATTTGCAGGGTTGTCTGTCGCGCAAGGCTTCCAATTGCAGGGAGTCACATTGATTCTTGCGATGGCACTGTCTCCAACAAAAGTCGCGGCGTACACAGCAATGCGGACGCTTGCCCGCTTGTCGCTCATGATCGGCCTTACATTTTGTAAAACGGTGTGGCCTGAAATGTCCTCAGCCACGGCAAGAAATGACATCTCGCTTTTGACGCGGATTCATCGAAAAACATGCAATATCACGACGGCCACAAATTGCCTGTCACTGGTCTTGCTATTAACACTAGGGCCAACGATCTTTGCGATCTGGACTTCCGGTAAACTTCCATTCGATTCGGCGACCTTCGTCCTGTTGTGTTTCGGTGCAGCCGCGACGTCGTCTACCACGGCAGCGATGGCAATCCTCAATGCCGGTAACAAGCATGGGCGGGCGGCAGTTTTCTGGACGTGTGCTTCGCTGGTTTCATTGATCCTGTGCTTTGTCATTCGTGATTCACTGACGATGGTTCGAATATCTGCAATTATGGCAGTGTTTGATCTGATCATCCTTATTTTTATAGTTCTGGCCAGCGTAGCCTATCTGCGGCAGGTTCAACGCAAACTTGTCACAGATTCGTCGGAGGTTTCAAAATGAAGTCTCCCGTATCTGCGCGGTTGTCGGCCGCAGCGTTCAAGATCGATTCAAATTTCACGACCATGGATCCGCTCAGTTGTTACGTTTGGATAAGTTAAAAAACGGACTGCGAAATGCCGACGACTCTCTCATATCAAAATCGTGATGCGAATCTGCTGATATTAGGAATTGTCCTAACTTCAATCTCGCCGGTTGGAATTTTGGTCGGCGGCAATTCGTTGCGATATGCAGTGCTTTTCGCAGGCATGCTGCTGATGATGGGAAGTCTTGTTATCCGACTGTTCAACCACCCGATCAACTCAAAGAACGTCGCCGTACTGTTCGGATGCATATTGGCGCTTGAGTTATTGAGTGCCATGAATCTTCAGGAACCTGCGAATATGAAACTAGCGATGTTTCGGTGGATATGTTACGGAATGGCAGCACTGGGAATTTCTATCGGCGGTGAAAGTGGATTTCGTCGGCCGACGTCAACTCGCAGCGTCAAATCTCTAATTCCGCTGATTGTCTGCGCTGCGTCGCTAATCTGGATCAGCAAGGCATCCTCGGCAATGATGGATGTTAGGTCGGGTGAAGTTGCATCATCGCGTTTTCACGGCGATTCAGAGGATCTTACCCCTGTCGGCGTGGGCTACACTTTTGGAATCGTTGCGACCGTCTGCTATGCACTTCTGCTGACAGAAGAGAAGTTCTACTATCAACTGCTTGATCTTGCCGCGATGGCGCTTGCATTGTTCGCATTGTTCACCACGGGCTCGCGCGGGTCCCTTGTTGCGTTCGCTGGTGTCTTCTGTTTTGGAGGTATTTCCACGGTTCGTTCATTTTCGGACGCGCTGCGCTACGGAATTTTCATGTTGATGGCGACTTGCGTCCTGGCAATGATTCTGAGTCGGATTCCCTATTTTCAGGCGCAAATGGAAATTTTTGTTACGCGGTTCGATTTCCTTCAGTCTGGTCAGCGCGATGCTGCCATTCTTGAAAGGTTTG
>JANOZG010000006.1:0-4204 GCA_031429275.1 Planctomycetota bacterium | reverse complement strand
TTTAACAAACGCACGGGGCGTCTGCGTGCGCGCATGCTACTGTGCCAGATTCTTGATGTCAATTGAAGGGGGCTAGAAATGCCAGTCGTCGGCGAATTCAGAGTAGATGTTCGTGGAATTCAGCGCGAACTTGACGAGATGATCTCAAAGCGGGATTCGCTCAATATCAACATAGCTGCGATGGAAGTCACGCTAGAGACGATTCGTAAGTTCAGAATTGTCGCGGACACCTCAGAACAAGAGGATGAAGTAACGAATGATCACACAGCCGAACATCCTGAGTTCGAAGGAATGACAATGGCTGGAATTGCAGAATTCATCCTGACTACGTCTGATAAGCCTATGCGGGCTGGTGATATTGTGACGGAAATGATGTCATACGGATTCCAAGTTGAGGATCGTGTTAAAACCCAAAACGCTGTCTTCACGGCAATGGATCGAAAAAAAGAGGTGTTCACGAAGGTTGGATCGGGACTCTGGGAACTACGCTCGCGACTCAATGATCCTTTGAATTGAACAAATGAAAAAACCCTGTCAGTGCTACTAACACTAACAGGGCAATATCGATGTGGCCAGGGCAACATCGAGGCGGTCACAGCGGACCAAACTCAGTATTAAACAATACATCCGCTGTGCCGCCACTGCAAGCCCTGATTGGAGTTTGGCATGAAAATGTCAGGCACGGGGCGCGTTGCGCCTACAGGCTGGCGTTGGATCTCAGCGCATGAGGTCCGTCATTGGCGATCGGGTAAACTGATGAGGCGCAGGGATGGCTTGCCATTTCGATTCCTTGTCCGTGAACGACGCAGATAGATAGCCGGACCGCCGCACAGTGTCACCTGTGCGGCGGTCTTTGGCCTCTCTAAGGGGTCTGGACTCATTCCTGTCTGGTCGCATTCCTGTTCCCTCTGACCAATTCCGCAGAATTCCCGCCCCTGATATCAGGTCCCGAATACACCGGCAATTGTCTGTCCGTGATCCAGAATTGGCAGCGGGCGACCGAACTGATCCGGGATCCGGGTTTCGGGTGAGATACCGAGAGACTCGTAGACCGTCGCCGCGATGTCCGCTGGTCCCCACGGCTGAGTCGTTGGCCAGGCGGCTTGATCGTCGGACGCGCCGATGACTTCCCCGGCCCTTGTGCCACCTCCTGCGAAGAAGATTGATCCGCACATGCCCCAGTGATCGCGTCCGCCCAGAGCATTGATCTTCGGAGTTCGCCCGAACTCTGTCAAAAACACCACCAGAGTCCGCTCAAGCATCCCGCGTTCTTTCAAGTCGCGAATCAATGCTGCACAGGCGCGGTCGGTTCCTGCAAGGTGATAGCCTCGACGACACATCTCCGAGATATGTGGAAAGTTCTGGCCCGGTGCGTTGTGGTTGTCCCAGAGATTTCCGTAATCCGGATCGTAACCATAATCAACCATCACAAACCGTGCTCCGGATTCCACCAGCCGCCGCGCCAGCAAACAACGGCGGCCGATCTTGGTTTGCCCGTATTGATCCCGAACGGCGGGTGATTCGTCTTCCAGATCGAACGCTCGTCGAACGGGTTCCGAAGTCAACAGATGCGTCGCGCTTTCATACTGAGCTTTCTGAGCCGTCGCCTGCATCGTCTGATCAAGTTGTTTCCGCGCGATATCCAATTGTTGCCGCAGCGTAAGCCGGGAGTTGAGTCGACTGGAACTGAGACCGTCCAATGGAAGCAGATCTTTGGGTGCCAAATCTTCGCAGGCAAACGGGCTTGGATTCAGCGACTTCTCTCCGATCGTGAAGTCGGGCTGTTCCGGGATGCCTCCGACGCAAAACGGAGCATCTCCATTTCCAAGCCAACCTCCCACAAACAAGTTGTACGGCGGAGGTCCCGGGCGAGTTATTCCGGGCACGGCGATGTAACCAGGCAGTCCATTCCGAGGTCCCTGCAGTCGCGAAACCACGGAACCAATGTTGGGCTCCGCATACAACTGAGCCATCGTGACCTTTTTCCCCGACAGCGTGTAAGCCTGACTGAGCAGATGATCGTTGCTGTCGTGGGAGAAGCTTCGGACCAGACACAGTTCATCAGCAATCTGAGCGAGCTGACTCATTGGCTCGCCAAAATGAACTCCCGGCAGGACTGTGGAGATCGTCCCGAGGGTTCCACGAATCTCCTCAGGAGCATGCGGCTTCGGATCAAACGAATCGATATGCGTGACTCCGCCGCCCATCCACAAGAAGATGACCGAATCTGCTCTGGCGGCGGTTGCTGGCGATCCCGATTCCGAGGCCCAACTCTGCGGCACCAACGTCGCCGCCGCGCTGACCGCCCCGACTCGCAAAACGTCGCGACGTGCGAGCAACGGCGTGCATGGCAGAAGTGCCGGATTGATCGCAAGTCGCCCCATTTTTGCCTCCGGAGTTTGGCCAGAATCGGATCTGAACTGCGGCCATTGAGAAAGTTCCGATTTGGCTTTCGTGTACGGTACAGACACCATCTCATGAACACAAGATGCTTAGGAACAGTCCCGAAATAAGTTCCGTCTACCCCAACCCGAAGCGTCAGCGAGGGATCGAGATGTTGTGCAAAATCCCTCACTGACGTTTCGGGTTGGGATTTCATTGCATGGGAACATCGGGAACTTATTCCGGGACTGTTCCTTAGCTCATCATTCGAATGACAGGCGGCAATAAACACGATAGTCTACGCGACAACGATCGATCAACAATTTGAATGCGATCGACCTCGCAGCAACTTTGCGGAATAGGCATCGCAGAAATGCCTAATCACATAAACCGGAGAAACAACGTTGGCTCAAACTCGTCAGGAAATACTGCAGCGACTTCACAAGAAAATAGATGATGGCCTACCGATTATCGGTGGCGGCGCAGGGACCGGTATCAGCGCGAAATGTGAAGAAGCGGGCGGGATTGATCTGATCGTGATTTACAATTCCGGTCGGTTTCGCATGGCCGGACGAGGTTCAATGTCTGGATTGATGCCGTATGGAAATGCCAATCAAATTGTTCGCGAAATGGCGAACGAAGTCCTGACCGCCGTGACCCATACTCCCGTGCTCGCCGGGGTATGTGGCACAGATCCGTTCATGCTGCGTGATCATTTTCTGCGTGAACTCAAGGACATCGGATTTGCAGGAATTCAGAACTTCCCAACTGTCGGCCTGATTGATGGCGTCTTCCGCGCAAATCTGGAAGAAACGGGCATGGGATTTCAGCATGAAATCGACTGCATCGCGGCCGCTCATGACCTGGATCTGCTCACAACACCCTATGCTTTTGATCCCGATCAATCTGCGGCGTTGACAAAAGCAGGAGCCGACATCATTGTGGCTCATATGGGACTGACGACCAGTGGCACGATTGGTGCCACGACGGCATTGACACTGGAAGAATGTGTTTCGAAAGTGGCGGACATTACCGCAGCCGCAAGATCCGTTCGCAGCGATGTGATCGTGCTCTGTCACGGTGGACCAATTGCGATGCCTGACGACGCACAGTTTATGATGGATCGTGTTCCGGCGATCAACGGCTTCTATGGGGCCAGTTCAATGGAACGCCTGCCGACGGAGATCGCCCTCACGGCTCAGGTACGTAATTTCACGGCTATTCGCAGAAAGCAATCGTAGTGATGAAACTTCATCGTCGCGACGCGGAATTTTGCCCTAATGCCACACCACGAAACAAGACTTTCTGCTTCGTGGTCGTTCCTTGCGGATCAATTCGCATGCTGATCACAGATGGCGAGGATTACGGTTTCTGATTCTGGTTCTCCGAAATTCATCATGGTGTACCGATCAATGGGTCGCTTGTATCAAATCGGTGATTGGAATTTCGTCAGGCTTTTGCTGCTGACCGTGCTGGCGATCACTGTCGATGCACCTATCAGCTTTGGGCAGTCGGAAATGCCCGAGTTCACTGGAGACCGACTTGCGTTTTCTGGTGTGGATTCAGCCGCGTGGCAGTCATTTCCGCCTGTGATCGCGAAAGATCATTAGGTGCCGGTCTGGGAATAATGACGACCGGACTTTCGGATTCGTCTGTCTCCCATCGCAACTTCGGAAATTCATCATCCTTTTCAAGTCCCAATACCTCATCGCACAGCACTGGCAATTCAACGTCGTCCAGTTCGTGGTCCAGTGAGACCAGCCAGAGCAGCTGGTAGGCCGGACCAAGCGCAGCGCCGTTCCGGCAATGTGCGATGTACATC
>JANOZG010000005.1:0-6183 GCA_031429275.1 Planctomycetota bacterium | reverse complement strand
AAGGCGAACTGCCGAAATCACTTGAAGAACTCAGCCCGGTTCCTGCGATGCCTGATCCAAGTTCAGGGAAGGCGTTTGAATACAGCATTGAGTCGACTGGTGACCAAAAGACAATCGTGCTGAAAGCATCAGATCCATTGAATTGGAAGCAGAATCAGGAGTTTCGAGCGACGTTTTTAAAGTAGCCGTCACGCTCTGCCGTGACGAGCCCACATGAAGGCCACTTTGTTCATCAACAAACACCCAATACCGACCAACGCAACGCAAAATCCATATCACCCATTTCAGTTCCTTCTCATCTTCACCAAGGGGCTCATCACGGCGGAGCGTGATGGCTACATTAAGGCAAAACATGAAAACCTATTTCCTGCTCATCGCTACCGTTTTCGCCATCTCTCAATGCCCGGCACAGGACACAGGAACTGCGATTCCCGAGTCCGTGAAGCGATACATCGACGCGAGAACGATCGCCGTTGGGTGGATTGATATTTCCAAACTGGACATCGACGAACTGACCGGGTTTCAGGAAAGCATCAATGGTGCTTCGCCAAATATGGATCAGGCAAAAGAGATACGCAACGCGTTGGTGCAACTCGGGGTCACGAAAATCTACTGGTGCACAGATCTGGCCAGCATAGCAAAAGGACCGCAGGCAGTGATCGTCCCGGCACCAAAGGAAAAACTTCAGGTGGTCGCAACAATTCTGGCAGCATCTGCTTCTGAATCCAAGGGTGTTGCGGTAGCACGTGACAACGTTGTGCTCGTGGGAAATCCGGAATCTGTCAATCAGCTGCATTCGAAAAAGGAGATGTCAGCAAATCCTGAATTGTGCGAGAGACTTGACGGTGTCAACGATCCGCACGGCTTTGTTCTGTTGACTCCGATCGCCGCCGTGTTGCCGGTGGCCAGCATACTGCCTCAGCTTACCAATGGGGATTCCGTGCGAACTGCTGAGGCCTCAGAACTGCTGGTCAGTCTGAAGTCGATCACAATTTCCGGAAAACTACCGCCTGCGAATGCAACCATCAAAATCACCACAAAGTCTGCTGAAGTCGCTCAGAGCCTGACGGAGTTCATAAACGACCTGACAAAAGAAAAACTTCCAGACACTTTCACGTCCGTGCAATTTGAATCGGACGGCGTCAGCACGGTTCTGACGATCAAGTCTCTGGATCAGGCGATGGCGGCGATCGCAGCAATTCAGGAAATCACCACAGGCCAAAGTCGTCCCAACGCCATGAACTCACTGAAACAAATCGCACTCGGCATGCATAACTTTCACGACGTGTACGGCCATTTTCCTCCGCAGGCACTTACGGACGCGAAGGGCAAACGCATGTTGAGCTGGCGTGTGATGATTCTGCCGTATCTCGATCAGGCGGCGTTGTATAACGAATTTCATCTGGATGAACCGTGGGATAGTGAACACAACATCAAACTCGTAGCAAAAATCCCTGCGGTATTGAAATCGACGGCCTCGTCCGGCGAAAAGCTCGACCCAGGCAAGACTCGATTTGTGGCCCCTTTAACATTCAACAGCACCTTCGGCCGCGTTGGTCCGGGTGTGCGAATTCAGGACATCACCGACGGCACCAGCAATACGTTACTGATCGTCGAAGCCAGTTCAGACAAGGCCGTCATTTGGACGAAGCCGGAGGATCTTCCGGTCAATGAAGCAGATCGTCTGCATTCGATTATCAATCCCGAAGCTGACGGATTCGCAGCGTGTTTGTGTGACGGTTCAGCGAGATTCTTCTCGAAGAACATCATGCCAGCCGCACTGCAGGGAATTCTGTCGATCAACGGCGCAGAAATCATCGACCTCAGCAACATTGAATAGGGCAGGCTCTTGTCAGTCACCGAGTGGATTCGAATTCACTATCGATCAATTCAGATCTCTGCCGGTGAGTCGTTCTTCAACAAAGTCCGCGCGACTGCCGAGTTCAATGGCGCTGCGGCGAATTTCTTCACCGCTCACTGTGGCTCGCGGAAATGTATCGACCATCACGAACCAGGACTTGCCGTCAATGTCACGAATCGAGATACCTCCATGATTCACGACAGCGTTGAGACGCAGAGCATCTTCGTAAAAATCAGGAGTTGCGGGGCAGCACAGACTGTAAATCATCAACAGCCGATCACCAGCCGCATGCTCGCTGTTTTCAATATAGACCGTCTGAGTCCGGTCGCCCCGCAGTGACAGAGTTACGCGAAATCCTTCGTCGTTGTCACCGCGCGTCCAGCGAATGTTCGGCAGGCCGTTGAAAGCATCGTAGACCAGATTGTCGAGATCCCTGGATGAGCCCAGAACAGCCTGTAACAGATGCGAGGCCGCTCCGCCGTCTCGTGGACGGTGATCTGGTTCGCGATTCAGCAGCAGTGCCACACATTCCGCCACGTCCAGTGGAATTGAATCGTTTATCCGACGGACGCTGGTGTATTTCGCAGTCAGAATTGACTTCATCAAAGAATTGACGCAATCGCCTTCAAACGGATAGCGGCCCGTGAGCATCAGGTAGTAGCAAACCCCCAACGCATAAACGTCGGTGGCCGTTGTGGCGGGCTGACCTTCGAACAGTTCCGGAGCCATGAAATAGGGCGTACCGGCAAGCGCGTGTCCGTCGACATCTGCCCCGACAACGCGTTTTGCGAGTCCGAAGTCCACGATCTTGGGAACTCCGCCAGGAGTGACCAGAACATTGTCAGGTTTCAGATCGCGATGAATAATTCCAAGTCGATGAGCCATCGCCAGCCCCGAGGCGATTCCGACCGCCATGGTTGTCGATCGAATGGGCCCGATTGCTCCCTGTGTATCGATTTCATGTTGCAACGAATTGCCTGCCACGTATTCCATTTCAAGAAAATGAAAATCGTCAACGCGCCCGATCGCGTGTGTGGTGACAACATTCGGATGCACGAGCGCGGCAGCCGCGCGGCCTTCGTTTTCGAATCGAGCGACGTAGTCGATTTCCGTCTGAATGCGACGAGGCGACAACAGCTTCAACGCGCACAGTCGTTGCAGGCTGGTATTCCTCGCGAGATATACGACGCCCATCCCACCTCGACCGAGCAGTTTCTCGCAATTGTAGATACTCAGGATCTGGCCCGGCAGCAGCAACTCGTCAAGTTCGATATCGGTGGATACGGATTCGACACTTGTGCCGCCACCATGCACGATCAGTGTCTCTCTTTGCCATTCCGTTGGTGGATTCATGAGCATCTTTCCACACCTCGGGCACGATTCTGCCATTGGTGCGACAGCATGTTTGCAGGACGGGCAGACTTCTGTCATTGACGGCGGCTTTTCCTGACGGACAATCAAGCTTAGAGAGCACTGGCAGCTTACAAGGTACATTCGCAGAGTGCGCCAGAATCCTGGCGGTTTGACAAAGTATAACTTCAGGTCTTCGAAGTTTGGCCGCTGGACAGTGCATTCGCAAAGAACGTCAGATCTTTTCCGATGCTGGCAGCCTGTTCATCTGTCAATTCTGCCTTTCCGAACCGGACAGCATTAAATGCGGCAGCAATGCGAATCGGCAGGTTTTGGAGGTTTGCGGAATCAAGCTGTGCTGCAAATCGATCAATCGCCGCGCGGCTATTCTCCAGTGCGCTCTCAGAAGGAGAAATCGGCATGCCGTGCTGTTCGCACAAGGCACAGAATTGAGCGTAAAATCGAATAACAGACTTTCTAGCCCTCTGTTTCCCCGAAAACTGCTCCATCACAGATTTGATCAGTTTTATCAGTTTTGCAATCGGATGCAGTCTTGATATTAAGCCGCCGGCGAGCAGCAGCATGAAAGTCGCGACCCCGCCACGCCAGCTGAACCAGGCATCCGGCGTAGAAATAAAGGATACGATGCCGTTCCAGACCGTTTCCAGGATGCCTTTCTTTCTGATCGTGTCGAACATCGACTTCGAGGTCGAAATCACCGGCGCGAAGAATTCTTTCTGACGCTCGGCCGACATCTTATTAATGCCGTCGTTCCACAGATCTGAAATTGCCGTCTGAAGATTGCTGACCAGGGAACCCGTATTACCAGTTGATATGAATTCTCGCCGAGGTGCTGCTGGAGTTGGATCGACGGTTTCCCATCGATTGTTGATAAACACTTCGACCCACGTGTGTGCGTGCTTCTGGCGGATTTCATTGTGTCCGCTGACTGAATTGAATTCACTGCCGTAATATCCATTCACCAAGCGGGCGGGAAGTTGTAACGCCTGCAACATCAATGTGCAGGCGGAAGCGAAGTACTCGCAGTGGCCCGATTTTGTGTTGAAAAGGAAGTCTTCCACAGGATCAATTGATCCATCTCTGCGTGTCTGGTTCGTTGAATACGCAAATCCATTTTCCGGGCTCAGGTACTTCAGCACCGCGGCCAGTCGTTTCTCTGCCGGCAGCAACTGTCCTTTTTCAGAACCAACTTGTCTGGCAACCCGATAGAGCTGCGAAAGATCCTCTTCCAGCGTCGGATTGACATAGAATTCGAACGCTCGCTGGTTGATAAACTCGATGCGACTTTCTCTGAAACGTTCCGGGCCGCCATCTGGCAAACTCCAGTATCGAAACGTCGGCCGGAGATCTGAATTTGGGGATACTTTTGGGCATTCGATATCAAAAGTGCGAGGCTTATCGGACGTGTTTTTTTCCCGAAACACCATGGCACTTGAAATGGAATGGACGTAAATCTCCCCTGCACTGTTACCATTGATTCTCGACACCGGATACGGCGCGAAGACATATTTTCCTACGGGCGGATCGAATGTGATTGCAACACCGAATTCCGATTGTGGAATGACGCGATACGGGTCAATGCCTCGCAGGATTCCGGAAAAATCGGAATCTCGATTGCGCACTCCGGAACTCCACTGACCAGACCGATAACTCCCAAGTGTGTTCCCTCGAAAACGCACTTCGTCCATATCCATGGCAGACGCAAATTGATCCGCAGTGACTGGTCTTGAAGTCTTTAAGTCAGTCACGTCGAAAGTCAACACACGTTGCTGATTCATGGAAATCCGTCCAACCTGCCCTAGTTCCACGTTTTCCTTAAATCCGCTTTGCGCGCCAAAGCTGCTGCGGTTGTCCGAATCCCCGGCGAATGTCGCAGATCCCGGGATGCGAACGCGTGGGAACGCTGCAAATACAAACAATGCAAGCACCAGTGAGATAACAAACGAACCTGCCACCATGCCCCGAAAACGCCACCCGATCCAGGTTTCCGAAGTATTCCGCTGAAGACCCTCACGTACCCTAATGGACACTAATGGTTTCTCTTTTGTCCATGCTTCAATGCCGTTGACGTCCTGTGTCAGATTCTGACGTTCGAGATCATCATCACCACTACCGCCTTGAGATTTACGACGGACGTGCAGATCCATGACGCGATAAAGCGAAAAGACAGACAGTGTCCAAAGCATCATCGCCATGATGACCAGCATCGCACCGCCAAAAAAAACACCTGCATTCAGGATGGCTGAAACCGCCATCTGTAACAACGTAAGCGCCATCAGCCACCAGTATTGCCGATGGTCTTTGCGCATCATCAAAACGATGCATGTCAGGTAGACCAGCATATGGCCACCGGATGAAAGTTTGCCGAGCATGCCTCCATGAGTAAACTCGTAGCCGGATAACGCAAATGCCGCCAGACCACAGACATTTGCCAACCATGTCGGCAGAGATATCCATCTCAATTGATCGACAAAAATCCACGCGATCAGGGCGAAGACAGGAGTCAGGACGGCGGGAAAGAAACTGCCTTCGCTTTGACAGAGAACTAATCCGGCGATTGCCGTTGTTAAAGTCACACTCCGAAAGAAAACCGACTGCAGCTTGCGATCCACTGGGGCCAGGACCGACACCTCAGGATGTTTAGCCGATCCAGAACGTCTCGCCAAAGATTTGCCGGTGACAGGTCTGTTACCAATCGCAGACGAAGTATTCGCGTCCGTTGTTCCTAAGTCCGCCAGCGAATCATAAAACGGAACACGAATGGCTTCGACATCCATTGCCAGCGTTGCGTCCAGTGTCGCCGGATCTGCTTTGAGGATCATCAGCCGTCCGATGAATTGCTGTTCGTGCTTCAGGTTCTCCTGAGCTATCGAATCAGCGAGCAACCGGGCTGCTTCTGGTCGAGGCGTGATCAGCACAAAGCGACTGTTCGGTGCCAGCTGGCTCTGACA
>JANOZG010000004.1:0-2912 GCA_031429275.1 Planctomycetota bacterium | reverse complement strand
CGAAGGACCGGCACGAGTCGAACGGCTGGGGAACCTGATCGGCATCTTTGAAAACCCGGCACTCGACTTCTCACAGCATCGGGCGGAACAGGATGATATTCTGGGCGATGCCTACGAATACCTTATGCGGCATTTTGCGGTGCAGAGCGGTCGAAGCAAGGGGCAATTCTTAACGCCGGCTGAAGTCAGCCTGGTCCTTTCCAAAGTTGTTGGGATTTCATCAAAAAATGCCAAGGCCAGTACCACTGCGCATGACCCCACTTGCGGCTCGGGCTCGTTGCTCCTGAAGGTTGCAGCGGAAGCAGGTAAGCGAATCACACTCGAAGGTCAGGATAAGGATGTGACCACGGCGGGCCTTGCCCGCATGAACATGATCCTGCACGACTTCCCGACGGCAAACATCATTTCGGGCGACACGCTCACAGATCCCAAGTTCAAAGACGGCGAACAACTTCGCACGTATGACTTTGTCGTAGCCAATCCACCGTTCTCCGACAAGGCATGGTCCACTGGCCTGACCCTCGGCGATGGTGGTGGCGGCGACAAGTTTCAGCGATTCGCTTGGGGTGTACCGCCGAAGAAGCAGGGCGATTACGCTTACTTGCTGCACATCATTCGTTCGATGAAGAGCACCGGCAAGGCCGCCTGTATTCTGCCGCACGGCGTGTTGTTCCGAGGCAATGCAGAAGCCGTCATTCGCCAGCAGCTTGTGCGTTCCGGTTACCTGAAGGGCATTATCGGACTTCCGGCCAACCTGTTTTACGGCACCGGCATTCCCGCGTGCATCCTTGTGCTCGACAAAGAGAACGCCACGGCTCGCAAAGGCATCTTCATGATTGATGCCAGCAAAGGCTTCATGAAGGACGGTCCTAAAAATCGGCTGCGGGAACAGGACATCCACAAGATCGTGGATACTTTCACCCGTCAGGATAGCAGCAATCCCCGATACGCCAGAATGGTGTCTGTCGACGAAATTGCTGACCCGAAGAACGACTACAACTTGAACCTGCCACGTTACATCGACAGCACCGAGCCCGAAGATCTGCAAGACATCAATGGCCACTTGCGAGGCGGCATTCCTGATCGAGACATTGAAGACCCGGCCCGACTGGGACACTTCTGGGCAATCCTTCCTGGCGTGCGAACGACGTTGTTCAAGAAGTCAAAACACAAGGGCTACTGCGAGCTGAAGCTGCCTATTTCCGAAGTGAAGCCTGCGATCTTTGGCCATGAGGAATTCACAGCCTTCAACGACTCCGCCAGAAAGCTGTTCACGAAGTGGGAAAAGAAGACAGCGGCACAACTCAAGAGTTTCGCAAAGAACGGTAAGCCAAAACCGTTAATCGCCGCAATCGCGGAGGATCTGCTGTCCACATTCAAAACCGCACCGCTGCTGGATGGCTATGATGTTTATCAGCACCTGATGGATTATTGGTCGGCCACGATGCAGGATGATTGCTATCTCATTGCTGCTGACGGATGGAAGGCCGGTGCAAAGCCGCGTGAGATCATCAAAGTCAAAAACAAAGAGGGAAAACTCGTCTGGCCGGAGTCCCACGATTTTCAAAAAGGCAAGCGTCGCTTCAAGTCCGATCTTGTGCCAGCCAGCGTACTCATCGCCCACTACTTCACGGCGGAAAGCGACGCCATCGCTTCCATCGAAAGCGAACTGGCGGCCCTGGAGCAGCAACTGGATGAAGTGCGTGAAGAAAACAGTGGCGAAGAGGGACTGCTGGTTGAAGTCATCGAAGGTGAAGGCGACAAACAGAAGATAACTGCCAAAGGTGTGAAGGCTCGCCTGAGAGACGTCAGGGAAGATCCTGACTACGCAGATGAACGTGCTGCACTGGAAAGCTACTCCGCGTTGCTTGACCAGCAGACAGAAGCCAAGGCGAAATTGAAAGCCGCACAGGAGCATCTGGAAACGCAGATCGACGACAAGTACCCAAAGCTCACGGAGGATGAAATCAAAACGCTGGTCGTGGACGACAAATGGCTGTCAACGATTGCTGCTGCCGTACAGGGTGAGCTGGACCGCGTCTCGCAAACACTTACCGGCCGCATTCGCCAGCTTGCCGAACGTTACGCAGCCCCACTGCCACAGATCGTCGATGAAGTAGAAGCTCTCTCTGCAAAAGTGGATGCCCACTTGAAGAAGATGGGGGCAGAGTCGTGAACTCTTCGATGAACTTCGAACAACATGTCTCGCTTTGCCACGAGACCCATCAGCAGTTGGTTGCGGCTGCTAATCGCTCGATTGACACCCATCTGGTGGCCCGCAACTTCCTGTTTGGACTCTACATCGTTCATTTTGAGCAGGAAGGGGCCGATCGTGCTCAGTACGGGAAACAAACGCTGAAGGCATTATCCCAGGCTCTGAAGTCAGTGGCTGGTCGCGGATTCTCCGTGGATAATCTGGAGCTGATGCGTCGTTTTTACATCCATTTCCGGTCGGAGATTTTACGCCCACCGATTTCCGAGACAGCGATTCGGATTTCCGCACAAGATGGGTCCGAAAAATCCGAGACACCGTCTCGGATTTCGTCCGAAAGTCAGTGGCCCGAATTACCAAGCCGGGAATTGGTCAGCAATCTTCCGCGCTGCTTCACCCTCGGCGGTCAAAGTAGTTCACATACATCTGCATCTGCCCAAGATCCTGATGGGCCAGCTTGTCTCGCTTTGCCACGAGACACATCAGCAGTTGGTTGCGGCTGCCAATCGCTCGATTGACACCCATCTGGTGGCCCGCAACTTCTTGTTTGGACTCTACATCGTTCATTTTGAGCAGGAAGGGGCCGATCGTGCTCAGTACGGGAAGCAAACGCTGAAGGCATTATCCCAGGCTCTGAAGTCAGTGGCTGGTCGCGGATTCTCCGTGGATAATCTGGAGCTGATGCGTCGTTTTTACATCC
>JANOZG010000003.1:0-5650 GCA_031429275.1 Planctomycetota bacterium | reverse complement strand
AATTCAGCGGACTCAGCGGAAAGTAAGAAGCTGCTCGATCAGGCCGAGCGATTTGTCGCCGAAGCAGATCTGAAACAGCGCAGCATGGATCAGCTGCGGTCTCGGCGTGAACTGACTCAGTCGCGCAAAGATGCCGACGCTCAGTACGCCGCAGATGCCGGATTGACACATCGAGCCGTCACGTCTTTACTGAATCAGCACCGCCAACTTTCGCCGCAGGAATCTCCAATCGAGGCGAGTCTCCGCGAGATTGCTCCCGCGTATCGCACTCTGGAAGCTGGACATGATCTGACTATCGCCCGCGATGCGCTCAATAACCTATTGAACATGGAACGCTGGAATTCCCAGGGTGTGCAGTCTCATATGGATCATCCGCGTCAGTGGGATCTTGTGCAGCGAGGCTTCGAACTTGCCAGCCAACGGCTGCGTGAAGCGGGCGTGAAGAACGAGTTGGTCGGCCCGCTCGATCAGCTTCGCTGGGACACGCCGGTGCGCGATGCTGGCCGAAAGATTACCGAACGCCGCTGGCGACGAGACTTGATGACCAGTGCCGGTCATGAACTGGTACAAGTACGCGAAGCATTGACGAAGGTAATGGAAGACATCGAACCGGTGATGCAGGACGCTCGCAACGTGATTGCCAAATTCTCGCCAACGATCCCGCAGATGGCTCAGCAGACCGCCGACCAGCTTCGCGAAATGGAAAAAGCAACGACGGAAACCGCCGACACAGTTGAGAAAGAAGATGCCGCTCAACAGCCCGACGCGGCAGATGCGGAAAAAGAAAATACTCTTGCTGAAGCAGCGACCGCAGAACAGAAACTGGCAGAACTCGAACAGCAACAGCAAGCCATCAACGAGCAGATCACGGACTTGATGGAAGCGCTGGTCGAAGATGCGAATGCTCAGAATATGCTGGAGCAATCAGAACGCGAACGGGCACGCGACGCGGACGATAGCATCGCCATGATTCAGGAGCCCGCAGCTGAGATGAATCGCGCGATGGAGAAAGCGCAGGAAACTTCTGACAACGAACAGCAGGCAAAAGAGCTGGCTCAAGCGGCGGAGCAGCAGGAGAAGACGGCGAAGGCCCTTGAACTTGTTGCCGAACACTTTGATAAGCTCGAAGAAGGCCTTGATGTTGCTGAAACTCGTGCTGAATTGCGTCAGGCTGAACGCGATCTCGGCATCGCCCGGCAGATGGATCAGCAATATGAAGGAACCAAAGAACTTGCCGACCAGGCCAGTAAAGAAGCGCAGGAGTTGATGGCCGAACTGGAAGCCGAATTGCAGCAGAATCCAGCAATGCAAAAGGCTCTGTCAGAGCTTTCGCAGAACGCATTGCAGGACGCCCAGGACGCGCTGGAATATGCGGCGCAGGATGATCAGAGCATTCAGCAGCAGAACGAACGAGCCGACGAAGACTTCCAGGCAAAGAAGCGCGAACTCGCTGAAGACCTCCGTGAAATGGGACAGGAAGCATCGCGATTGTCCAGTGCGTTGGTCGCTCAGGCGAATCAATCGGCGGCCCAGGGAAAAACCCCAGAGGCACAGCAGAAGTTTGCAGAGACCCAGCAAAAACTAAATGAAGCAGCGGCAAAAGCGAACTCTGCTCGCGAAGAGCAGTTGCTTCCAGAATTGGCTCAAACGGCACAGGAAGCGAAGGCTGCACTGGCTGAGGCGACCGAAGTTTTGAAGCAGGCCAAACAGCAGGCGGATACCGGCAAAGATGCTCAGGTGCATGCCGATGACAAAGCGCGCGAAGCGCAGAAGAAGGATTCGGAAAACCGCCGGAATCAATTTCAGGAGCAGGAGAAACGCACGGCTCGCGATCTTTCGAAGCGGGCGGAGGACGCCAAAAAACGCGCGGAGCAGGCCGTTCAGAATGCAGAGAAAGCTGCCAATGCCGCAGACAAACGAGTCGAACAGGCACAGGAACGATTCAACAAGAAACCAGACGATGCGGGTTTGAAGAACAATGTTGCTCAGGAACAGGTTCGTCAGGCGGCGGAACAGAAAAAGGTTGCCGCAGCGAAGGGCGCGCTTCAGAAAGCAGACCAGAATCTACAGCAACAGAATCAGCAGATTGAGGCCGTCAACAATCGCCCCATGCCTTCTCTGGATGCCGCGAACCCGGCAACGCAGTTGGCAAGTCAATATGCTGAGGAAGCAGTAAAAGTTGCCGAGGCGTTGAGTCAAAAGGCGCAGAAACTAGAAGCAGCAGCACACTTCGACAATGAACTCTCTCCCACACAGAATCAGCTCGCGTCCGCTCAACAACAACAGCACGAGGTGACTCAGGACGTAGCCAACGCCGCTCAGGACGTCGCTCGAGCAGCTCGACATGAGCGGCGATTAAACAATGCTGAAGTGGCAGAACCGCTCCAAAACGCTGCAAACAATATTCAACAGGTTGCTCAGAACGAAACGACAAATGCGGAACAGCAACTCAGCGAGGCGACCGCGGAAGCGAAGCAGGGCGAAGCAGATGCCCAGGCGAATCCGCAGAACAGCCAGCCTCAACCAAACGGACAGGCTCTTGAGGCCCAACAGGGGCTGGAGACGTCCGAGAAGGCGATTGCTCAGCAAGCCGATCAATTGAACGGTGTGGTTGAGCCATTGCTTGCTGCAGCTGCGACAGAAGCGAATCAGGAATCTGAACCGGGTGATCCGAAAGCCGCTCAGGCAAATGGAGAACCCGGCCAAGCTCCACAGGGCCAAACTCCACAAGGCCAAGCTCCACCGGCAAATGGTCAGCCGCAAAACGGCGAACCAGCCAGCGGTGAACCAGCGTCAGGTCAGCCTGCCGCGCCGTCGTTTACTCCGGAGCAACTTGCTCGCGGTCAACAATTGGCTCGCACGTTGGATGAACTCGACAGACGGGCCGCAGCGGCTGCCGCCAACGCGGCCCAACCGGGTCAACAAACGCCGCCAAAACCGACGGGACTAGATGCTTTGGCTAAGGCAGCGAAGGCGCAACAGGCAGCTCAGGCAGCGGCAAGACAACAAGCTCAACAGGAAGCCGCGATGGCGTTGAACGAAGGCGGACACGAATCGTCCGACAGTGCTCCTGAAGGGCCGCAGAATGCACAATTCGGTGTCATCGCAGTAAATCGTAACGAAGCGACCGAATGGGGTAAGCTGCGAAACAAGTCGGCGGAAGACTTAACCAAAGGAAAATCGGAAGCAGTGTCAGAAGAATACCGTAAGAGCGTGGAAGCGTATTTCAAAGTGCTGGCGGAACGGGCGAAGAAAAAGTAGCCGTCTCGCTCCGCCGAGACGAGCCTTTTGGTTGCGACGTGGTGTGATGAAGCAAGGTTGATTCTTCTGACGTCGCGTAGGACTGGACTCCAGTCCCGTCCTGTTGTGAAGATAGGTCTGGACGGGTCTGGAGACCCGTCCTACGGAATGCCCGGCTTGTCACGAAGCGTCGTGTATTTGCAAATTCTTGTTGTTACTTGTGTGCTCATCACGCGGAGCGATGATGACTACATTGGAGTCCCATGAACCGAACATTTATCGCCGCTATCATTTTTCCACTCGCAACATGCGGCGCCTTGCGTGCGCAGGAAACGAACGAAACAGCGCCAGCCGTTTCTGTCTTCCAGAAAGACCAAACCGACATCGCCGTCGACAAAGCCATCGCGTATCTGATCAGCAAGCAACGCGAAGATGGAGCGATAATTGACAAGGGCATTGATACAACTATGACGGCACTGGCCATCATGGCGATGGCGAGCGTGGGGGTTCAGCCAACGGACGTCAGTCCCGAAGGCCAGGCGATGCAGAAGGCGCTGGCGTTTGTGCTGAAAGATGATCGGGTCGATGACAAAGGCTACTACGGCAACAAAGACGGTTCCAGAATGTACGGCCACGGGATCATTACTTTGATGCTGACCGAAATGATCGGTATGGGTGCGACGGCCGAACAGGATCAGTTGATTCATGATCGCTGCCAGAAGGCAATCGATGTTATCCTGAGTTCTCAGAAGGAAAAGAAGCCGACACATTACCGAGGCGGATGGCGATACACACCGGATTCAAAGGACTCCGATTTGTCCGCCACCGTCTGGCAGTTGATGGCACTGCGATCGGCGAAGAATGACGGCCTTCAGGTGCCTGGTTCTGCGATTCGCGATGCCGTGGAATATCTGAAGCGTTCCTATGCGGCAAAGCTGGATGAAAATGGCCTGCCTGACAAGAAAGCCAGTGGGTTCTGCTACGAACCAAATCAGAACAATCCGACATACACCATGACCGCCGCCGGACTGCTGGCGATGCAGGTCTGCGGCGAATACGAATCACCACTTGTTGCGGGAGCTGCCGACTGGCTGCTTGAGCATCCGCCAAAATGGAACGAACGCTTCTGTATGTACGGAACATATTACTACGCTCAGGGCATGTACCAGCGCGGCGGAGAACATGCGAAGATTGCAGAAAAACTTGTTCAGGAAATGCTGCTCGAAAAACAATCCAGTGACGGCTCATGGCTCGCCGAAAACGGCGAAGAGCGAAATCACGGGGCCGTGTATTCGACGTCCATGTCGGTGCTGAGTTTGTCGGTGAAGTATCACTACCTGCCGATTTATCAGAAGTAGTGATCGTACCAAGTCGTTTCAGGACGGGACTGGAGTCCCGTCCTACGAGTTACTTACTTCGCAAACGCGCGGATGCTGGTCTTTTCGGCTGATGGAAAATCGGCAGGAATCGGGAATGAGACTTTACCAGTCGCGGCCCATTCGGTTCCGCGCTGCAGTGTCGTGATAAAACCTACGCATTCCACGGAATATTCAGCATGCCCCATCGGCGTATGAAAGACGCGGCCTTTGCCGTAACCGATCGTGAAGATCATCGGCTCGTTGCGACCTGTGACGGTGGATTCTGCAGTGGCCAGAATCTGCATGTTCTTCGCCGGGCCGCGGAGTTGGTCGTAAAGTTCATCTTTGGCATGTAACCATTCTGTCGGCATGCCTTTGGTAATCGGGTGTTCGGTGTCACGAACGATCACCGGGAATTCCCACTGAGCCCCATGATTGCCGCCCTTGCCCGCTGTTTCATCGCGAACGACTTCGCCTTTGTCGTTCACGTACACATATGGCCCGTCTTTTTCAGTGCGGCCGCCCCAGCCACCAAGTCCAATCATTTCGTTGTATGCAGGCCATTCAGGGAATGAATTGTCGGCTGCATGAATAACCACAAAGCCACCGCCTTCGCTGACGAATTTCTCAAAAGCCTGCTCTGTTTCTTTTGGCCATGGGGAAGCACCGTGACCGAAGTTGCTGATGACGACGCTGTACTTGCTGAATTCCGGTTTGAAATTCGGATCAGTCCCTTTTGGCGCGGCAGTGGCAACATCAACCGTAAACAGATTCGTTTCTTCCAGATAGCTCTTCATCATCTTCGTTGTCGTCGGCCAGACGCCGTGATTGTTCTGTCCATCGACGATCAAGGCCTTCAGTGGTTCGGCAGCTGTCAGGGAATTCGGCATCAACTGAAGTGCCACTGCAGTCAGGAGAAAACCGAAGAAGCATCGAGCGGAACAGCGTTTCATGGTGGAAGACTTTCAAGGTTTGGGTGTGTAATGTCGAGCTTCACACACCATGAACAACAAATAGAGGCCGACATTAAATGGTGTGTTGAATTCCGATTT
>JANOZG010000002.1:0-4761 GCA_031429275.1 Planctomycetota bacterium | reverse complement strand
GATCGCCGCGATCGCCGCGGCGCTGGCAGCGACTATTCGAAATGAACGACGATACCACGGTTGGCGGCCGGGGCGACTTCGTTCACCAGGCCTCTCAGGCAGTCTGGATCTTGCGACAGGCGGATGCTGTGTGGAGCGAGGAGGTGGTTTTGGGGCAGAACGGTGGGCCTGTTTTTTTGCCCGAGTTGATAGTTCCCGCGGAGCCGGATCTTCGATCGGCACAGGCGGGCGACTACCGCTCGACTGACTCACAGTTTTGTGCTCAGCATCGATTTCGCGAATGACATCTTCAGCCGACTGTGCACGGTCGTTGGGATGCTCTGCCGTCATTTTCTCCATCAGCCGGACTAATGACGCGGGAACATCGGGACGAAGCTCTCGGATCGCTTCGATGCGTTTTCGAATTCCGCTGATCAGCATTTGTTCGAACGAGCAGCCTTCGAAAGGCGTGCGGCCGGTCAGCAGGAAAAACAGCGTGCAGCCCAGTGAATATATGTCTGACCGAGAATCCACCGAACCGGCGTCCGCTGCCTGTTCGGGCGACATGTAATCGGGAGTTCCCAGAACCATTCCAACTCCCGTAAGCCGCATTTCTGTTTTTGCTGTCGGCGACACGGGTGCGTCATACGTCGTCAGGCGCGCCAGTCCGAAGTCGAGGATACGGACGATCCCGTCGCATCCCAGCATCAGGTTCTGTGGCTTGATGTCGCGATGAACCATGCCCTGTCGATGAGCATAGCCGAGTCCAGCACACACTTGGCGAATGACGTCCCGAACCATGTCGATCGGTAGTGGACCGTTCTTCTGAACGTATTCGAAGAGGCTCAGGCCATCGATATATTCCATAACCAGAAAATGCAGATCGCCAGCTTGTTCGGCGTCGAAGGCCGTAACGATGTTGGGATGTCTCAGCTTCGCCGCCGCGCGAACTTCCTGATGAAATCTCTCCACAGCCCTGCGATCGGCAGTGAACTTCGAGCCAATCACTTTCACAGCGACAAGTCGCTGCATCATTTGATGTTCGGCCAGCCAGACAACGCCCATTCCGCCCCGCCCGAGCACTCTCTGAAGGCAGTATCGAGCGTGATTGCGAAGTTCCACAGGGATGTGGCGGGCAGCGTCCAGCGTTGAAAATTGTGGACTGGTTTTTTCAGCATTTTCAAAGCCGCTGGACATTCCGGGGCTGCTGCGAGATCCGATTTGAGTCATCGCGAGAGATGAATCGCCTGTGTCTTCGCCGGTTTCGCGATTTGCATGAGCCGCGCGCGCGAGTTCAGCGAGCTGATCGTCGCAGGTCAAATTCCTCATTGATGTGCAGCAGGTGTCGCATGCGCTGAGATGCCTTTCAACATCCTCAACGTCAGCATTCGACAGTCGGCCCTGCCCAAAAGCGACGAGCTGTTCAGCGGATGGATGTTTTTCGCCAGATACGGGCATGGGAGCACAGTGGTTGAAGTATTCAGTTTTAAGTTTTCAGTTGTCGGAGCATCGCCAGCCAAATAAGCATTGGTGCATGAGTACTTTCACAAAACTCGATCGATCGTCAGCCGCACCAGTGCATAGGCTGCAGGTCGCTCGTGACATGCATTAATCCACCAGTCCTGCGGCTTCCTGCCTCAGTCGCGTCATCACCCGACTTCGTGCGATGAAGACCGCGTTAGCAGTTATACCAAGTTCTGCGGCAACGGTCTCCGCCTTTGCATTTTCCAGCGCCGATCGCTGGAAAGCGCGCCAGGTTGTGTCGGTAAAGTGCTGCCTGACGTCGTCGAGCAGTTGTTTCATCACACATTCGTCGTGTTCACGGTCCCACTGTCGACAGAGATCAGCAGTGGGGTCTTCTATCTGATTCAGCAGTTCCAGCACAGTGCTGTCCCCGGTTCCCTCGTTATTTCGGCGCTTCTTCGTAAGAGTCCGCAGGCAGTTGACAGTGATGGATTTCAACCATGCCCGGAATGACCCGGTTCGCTGGCGGTCGAATTCAACAACCCGGCGTGCCACAACAGTCAGCACTTCCTGCAGAACATCATCAGCATCGTGATCCGATAATCGCAAATCGCGCCGCATCCAGCCTCGGATGAGCGGCGAATAAACGGCCGCCAGCCGCTTCCACGCGTCTCCATCCGATTGAAGACGAACTCGGTCGAGTAAACTGGCGGACGTTTCGGTCATGTGTACTTCCGTGAAGACAGGGTTCCAGCAGCACGGAGTCTACAGTCACATTCTGTTTCAGTCATTATCCAGAATCCTCAAGATCGCATTTTGTAGCGGACTCAGCTGATACGACGGGTCACCGAGCAATTCAAAGAAAAGATCCTCATCATCCTCGTCGATTGTGTCGTTCACCGGTGTGATCGAGATCGCTGCCGTGGTCTGACGCGGCTGGAACAGGATGCGACGCGGGAACGACAGGAAGTCAGCGTGCTCGGTTGCAGAACCGGAGTGGTTGACGCGGATGACCTGAGCATGTTCCACCAGCCCGCCGCGAATCACGGACAGCAGAGCCGGTGGAGCGGCATCTTCAGAAACTGACGTGAATTCTGTCCCGAAGCCGACGGTCGTGGTGGACGCGCCGTTGATCAGGTATGCGGCCAGCGTTCGTCCAAGCAGCGCAGCCGAATCAAAATTCTCCGCCGTGATGATTTTGCCGTCAACTATCACATCGTCATCTCGACTGACGGGCGTGCCAAGTTCACCGCCGGTGAATGCGGACGCACCGTTGACTTCAAGATGCTGGCGATAGAGTCCAAAGCCCCCGTTGTTGGTTGGCGAATTGAAGTGTGCCGTCGTGGCCATTCGGTCATTGAGAAGGCTCTGGCCGTTGACTCGTGACCACGCCAGCACAGAGACCCCGAAGCAAACGCCCGTGACGTACTTGTCCTGTTCAACGAAGTCGTTGACCAGTTCATTCACGGCGTTGCGAACGGCCGGGGATCCTTCATAGCTCGCGTTGCTGTAGGCAAATGGCCGGGCGAACTGGTAACTCGACGCCCCCCAGCCGCCGACAAACACGACCGCGGAATAGTCGGTCGCATTTGCAGCGGTCATCGTGACGTCGACACGGACTGCTCCGTCACCGTCACCGTAACCGGTCCCGCTGTGAGGAATCGCCATGCCGAGCGAACCAGCACCCACGATGACCGGAATGCCGGCTGCTTCAAGTGCCCAGCGTGGTTCGGAATACTCGCGGTAATAGAAGTCGCGATTCGCTATCACCATCAGGACCGGCTGCACAGGGACCGGCAACGGATCGTCGTTGTCAGTGATCGTCAGCCCGCCGACATTCTGCGCGCCGACGAGATAAGTCGGCGTGGCGTTCAGTCGCAGCGAAATGGTTTCACCGGCATCGACAACTCGTTCATCAATCGGACGAACCGTGATGGTGGCCGAAGACGCTCCGGCGGGAATCGTGACTAAGCCCGGCAGTCGGTCGTAGTCGAAGCCGTTCGTCGCCGTCCCTTCGATAGCGTAGCCGACAGTAAGAGGACTGGTTGTCGCCCCGGCGCGGGTGACCGTGAATGTTCCGGTTTCGCGGCCGTCTTCGGACGCCGTTGCATCGGTCACCGCCAGCGTCACAACCGGCAGCGATGCAGGGACTCCGTCGTTGTCCAGGATACTGACCGTCGCCGTGCGATTGCCGACGGCATAGTTCACTGAGTTTGTGTTGATGGTCAACACGACAGTTTCGCGGTTCTCGATGATTGCGTCGTCAACCGGTCGCACGATGATGTTTGCGGATGTCTGATTCGCTGCGAAGTCGACTCGCAGCGGAATCGCGTCGACGTCGGAAGCGGTCGCGGTTCCCTGGCCGAATTGCAGCCAGACGGTCAGCGGGCGAGTCAGATCGCCGTTGGCTCGCGTGACAGTGAAGACACCGGGATCGCGATTCGTTTCGAACGCCGTGGCATCCGTGGCCACGATGCTCACCGTCGGCGCTCCGGCAACCAGATCATTGCTGATGATGCTGATCGAAGCCGTGTTCGTCGCCCCGCCGACCAGCGAATAGTTCCCGCCCGGATTCAGCGTGACAATGACGGTTTCGTTCAATTCGATCACCGCGTCATCGACGGGCGAAAGGAAGACGTAGACCGTGTTCTGATTGGCTGGGAAGTTGACAACTCCGCTCATTGGGACGTAGTCATTGCCTGGCGTCGCTGTGCCTCCGACCGAGTAACTGACTGACAGCGGCTGCGACAGATTGCCTCCCCGAGTAAACCGAAATGCGGCCGAGCTTCGTCCCTGTTCGGTCGCAATTGGGTCGGCCGCGTTGACGGTGACCAGAGTCGGTCCACTGGTGAACAACGGTCCTGCGTCGGCCTCCAGCAGCGTGCGATAAACATGCGCGGTGGAAAGAGGCTGATCCTGCGCCGTCAATGTGCCCCAGTACCCATCCGTCGGACGCAAACCCGCTGGCCGCGTGAACTTGTAGTGGACATAAGCGTCCAGTCCGGCGGCGTTCTGCATTCGCAGATAATCGCGCATCACATCGGCCATTCCCGGATCTTCGGCCGCTTGCAAGAACGCAGTCTGATACACACCACTGTTGGCGATCAGCCCCGGGCCGCCTTCGTAGGCCAGCAGGCGAATGTCGCGAGTAAATGCTCGCGAGTAGTCATCGGCGATCTGCTGGTGCCGCAGCGTCGACTGAACTCCAAACGGCAGATTGAATCGCAGGTCGTCCAGAATCTGAGCGGGCGTGGTGTCTGCCATGCAGCTGATATTACGATAATTGAAGATTACTTAACAACTCATTATCTTGTTGTA
>JANOZG010000001.1:0-5924 GCA_031429275.1 Planctomycetota bacterium | reverse complement strand
GTCAAAGGCTCGATCGCGGAAGCGTAACAGTCACAACACCATCAAGCCGCGTCAGCTGGCAAAGTGTACTCAGTGCAGTACGATGACGCCAACACACGTCATTTGCCCAACCTGTGGCTACTATATGGGTCGCACATTGGTTGAGGTTGAGGAATAACGCGAATGCGGATCGCCTTGGATGCGATGGGGGGCGACTTCGCTCCCGGGCCCAATATCGTTGGAGCAATTGAGGCGGTCGAGCGAAATCCGAAACTCGAAATCCTTCTCGTTGGCGATCGCGCCCGCTTGGATGACGAGACAGCAAAAGTTGGACTTCTGCCTTCCTCCATCCGTATCATCGAATCTGATGGCGTGGTTGGAATGGAAGAAAAGCCCACGACCGCCTTACGTGAAAAGCCCAACTGCTCAATCGCTCGCTGCTGGCAGCTCATGGCCGCGGGCGATGCTGATGCAGTTGTTAGTGCTGGAAATACGGGTGCAGTTGTCGCTGCCGGCTTGAAAACGCGTCTGTTCTTGAAAGGCGTGAAACGACCTGGTATTGCAGTGCGGCTTCCGACAGCGAAGGGTTCCTGCGTTCTGATGGACGTGGGGGCGAACCCTGCCGCTCGTGCCGAGCATCTTGCTCAATATGGACTCATGGCGTCTGTATATGCACGAGAGATTCTGGGGGCCAAGTCGCCCAGGATCGGATTGCTGAATATCGGCAGCGAAGAAGGCAAGGGGACGGATTTATATCGCGAGACGCATGCGTTGCTCGTCAATTCGCCTGTTAAGTCGCACTATATCGGCAACGTCGAAGGCCGCGATGTCTACCATGGCGACGTGGATGTGATCATCTGCGAAGGTTTCGTGGGGAACGTCGTGCTGAAGGTCAGCGAGGGCATGGCCGAGTTTGTCATGAAGAAAGTCAGCGCGACGTTGATGGAAGTTCTTTCCGCCGAACGTGACCTCGCGATGAAGGCGCTGGCGAAACAAATGGAGCAGTTTCACTATCAGGAGTCTGGCGGTGCACCGCTGCTTGGTATCGATGGAATTTGCATCATCTGCCACGGTTCCAGTGACAGCCGATCGATTCGCAACGCCCTGAAGATGGCGACGGAAATTGACAATCATCACATTAATGCACAAATCACGGATCTGCTAAGTCAGCAAACTACATAAATGTCAAAGATTGCACTTTTCTTTCCAGGTCAGGGTGCCCAGCATGTCGGTATGGGGCGGAAGATCGCAGCGCAGTATCCGAAGGCTCAGGAACTCTACGAACGAGCGGAACCGATCCTTGGTTTCAATCTGGCCAAGCTGTGCTTTGAAGGTCCTGCCGCGGAACTTGATTCGACGGTGATCAGCCAGCCAGCTCTGTTTGTTACCAGCCTTGCGGCATTGGAAAAGCTGCGAGCGGACTCGCCGGAAATTGTACTCGGATGTGAAATCGCGGCCGGTCTGAGTCTTGGCGAATACACTGCACTTGTCTTTGCCAGTGCAATGTCGTTTGAAGATGGACTGCGTGTTGTGAAACGCCGTGGGGAAGCTATGCAAGCTGCAGCCGATGCGACTCCATCCGGAATGGTCAGCATCCTGTTGCTCGAACGCGCTCAGGTTGAACAGATCTGTCAGGAGGCGTCGGGCCACGGGTCGATCCAAATTGCAAACTTCCTGTGCCCTGGGAATCTCGTCGTGAGTGGTGACAACGCCGCGTGCGAACGAGCTGCCGAACTTGCGGTAGCGGCTGGTGGCCGAGCAATCCCGCTGGCTGTTGCCGGAGCGTTTCACACCAACATCATGTGCCCCGCAGATGAGGCTTTAGCGGAAGTTCTGAGTGAAGTAGAGATCCGCACACCTGAAATCCCGGTTGTTTCAAATGTGGATGCTCAAACCCACTCCGACCCGGAAGAGATTCGCCAGCTATTAATTCGTCAGGTTGTGAATCCTGTGCGATGGGAAGATTCGATCAATTTGATGCTCAGCGAAGGTTGCACTGATTTTTATGAAGTTGGTCCCGGCAAAGTTCTCAAGGGCCTTCTGAAACGAATTAGTCGCAAAACAGCGTGTACGACGATCAATGATTCGTTTGACGAAACCGGCGGCATGTGATTTGTGTATCGATTTGATGTTGAATGTGTTAGACTGCCGGTTCCAAAGGCCGTTTGATCGGTAGATGCGGAACCCTTTAGGTTCTGTGGTCCGATTCATAACCAAGCTTCTGAATATCATTCGGAGTTTACGATCGCAAAGAACCAGAACACCTACGCCAAGCGTCAACGAGAGCAAGAAAAGAAACAACGTGCAAACGACAAGCGGGCGAAGCGAGATCGCAAGAAAGGCATCGAAAGCACTGCAGCGCCGTTCCACAGGTTCTTTACACGCCCTGATAGTTCGGGTGACGACGACTGACAATACAAGGCCGCTGCCATGAGTGCCAAACGAATTCGACAATTCAGATAACGAATACAGGACGGGCCATATGACCCGTCCTGTCGCATTATCTGGGGGAACTATTTGGGTTCTGCCGAAGCATCAGACTTGGCCCCTTCGGTGACTGGCTCAGGAGAAGCATCCGCACCAGTTTCTGTCGTCTCGCCAGCAGGTGTATTCACAGGGTCTGAACCAGCGTCGTTAGGTGCAGCATCAGATTTTGGAGCAGCATTTTCTTCTTCCAATGCTGGGCGATCACCGCCGCCTCTTTTTTGATCACCACCGTCATGGCTGCCTCCTCCGCCCATTGATGATCCCCCGCCAGGCATCCCGGGCATTCCTGACATACCTGGCATCCCCATCGGCGGTGCCGAACTTTTGGCATTCGGGTCATATGGGAGATGCTCAACTTCTCCCTCTGTGGATGTGTAAAAGCTGACCGCGTTTTTGGGTTCCGCATGATCCGAGGTAATGAACAGTTCGGGATTTCCTTCTCCCATCAAAGGTCGCAGCAGACTAAACCAGTAATAATGGTGAACGTCTTCATGATCCCCCTCTTTGACTGGTGATTTCGAAGGGAATGCCGAAACCATTCCGTCAGCAGCTTCGAACGAGACACTCTTAAATAGATTGTTCTGAGATACTGCCTCTTTGTTGAAAGCCTTCAATGTCAAGTAATGACCAAGTCCAGCCCTGAGTTCGATAACGCAGACAATCATGACAACAACAAGCACAATCAAAGACACCAGAGTTCGCGCACCTGAAACTTTGGGACCAGTCGGCGTTTTTCCAGTGGTCGTTTTGGCGGGTGGGGCATCAGCCATCAGTCTACTCCAATTGTAAAATTCTGTGATCAGGTTAAATCTAAACCGTGGCGTTTAACATCGCACGGACATAAGAACCACGCCGGTTAAAATACGAAGAATTTCGCCGTTTGTCACCCGACCAGCACTAAAGACTTGCCGAATCTGGCCGCATTCCTGTCCGAACACCGAAAGTGTCCTGCACGCAACGTTGCTTCAAACCCCACAAACTTCAGATCCACGACTTGCAAATATCCGGTGATTGCGGCGACAATCAAAAGCCTCACGCCTGCCTCCTGCATGTTGTCGTTGTCCGGAGTTGATCAATGACTGGAACCGTCCTTGAACGAAGCCTGCGAAACGTGATCGCGCGGTTGCAGAAGTTGCGAATTCTTCGAAGTCAGACGATGTGTTGGTTGCTGTTGTTAGTGCCAGCAATCGCTTTGACACTTTGTCTGCCCGCAACGCTGGGATTCATCGGTCCTGAACTGCCAGTGCTGTTTGCCGCCACTATCTTTGGGACAATCCTTTCCCGGCTGCTAACGAAAACTCCATCAGTCCATGATGCTGCGAGACTTGTGGAACAGACGCATCCGGAACTTAACGATGCCGTTCTCACTGCGGTACAGATTGCTCAACGCCCTGGCAAACGACCATCCGTGCTTGCCGCTATGGCAGTCCAGGAAGCGGACCAGCTTGCGCGACAACGCGATTGGTCAAATGCAGTCTCTGGCGGAAAATTGGCAAAATGGACGATTCTTAGTTTCCTCTCATTCGTTGTGATGGTTTCAAGCGTAATGGCGGCCAGTCGCTACGGTCGAGATCTCATTAAGCCTGCTCAGATTTCCGGAGCCGCATCGCAGAAGAAAAACGCTGCGACAATCACGGAATTGGTGATTGAACCAGGCGATATTGAAATTGAACGTGGCTCTGCGTTGACAGTGGTTGCGAAGTTTCCTGCTGTGGTACCCACAAATGCAGTGCTGGAGTTTCTGGATTCACAACAAAACAAGCGTCAGCTTGTGATGAACGAAACGGTAGATGCCGGTGTCTTTGCAGCTCGGATGGAAGAAATCGGAAGCGATGGAAAGTATCGGGTGATCTACTACGACGCCGAAACTCGTAGCGATGATCAACCAGAGAAATCTGCAGAGTTCAGCGTTACAACATACGTGCGACCAAAACTTGAACAAGTGGATGCTGTCGTGACGCCTCCTGCGTGGGCTGGTCGGCCACAGGAGACTATCGAAGATGTCATGCGACTTTCAGTGACCGAAGGCTCGACAGTGCAGTTAAAGTTGCGACTTAACAAGCCTGTCGCATTCGCTGCGTTGCAACCAAACGACGGCCCAGCCATCGTGTTGTCTCCAAATGCCGAAGATCCGAGTGTTGTTGAAACAGCATTGGTGGTGATCGACAGCAATGCATGGATCGTACAATTGAGGGACTCTCAAGGGAGAACGCCTAAGGATGAGCAGCAAATCTCGATCAAGGTGAACCGCAACCAGCGTCCCAAAATCAAGGTCACCTTTCCGGGCAAAGACACAAACGTTTCTCCTTTGCAGGAGTTTCTTATCGAAGCATCTGCGAGTGACGATTTTGGCATCACTGCGTTCGGAGTTGAGTATTCGCTTTCTGGCGGAGAACTGAAAGATGTCGCACTGGGACCGGCTCCTGGCAATACTTCATCACCGATTCTAAATGCCACGATTTTGCATGATATCATCCTGGAGAATCTCGAAGCCGCCCCGGATGATCTTGTGACGTACACATTCTGGGCGAGCGACATTGGCCCTGATGCCGAGGAACGCCGCAGCTACAGCGACATTATGTTTGCCGAAGTGCGACGCTTCGAAGAGATCTTTCGCGAGTCTCAACAGCAGCAAAGTCAGCAGCAACAGCAACAACAGAATCAGCAGCAGCAAGGCAGTGCGGTAGATGATGTGTTAAAGCTGCAGAAGGAAATCATCTCCGCAACCTGGAACACTCTTCGTGCGGAGGCAGAAAAACGCAAGGATGGCTCGTTTACAACGGACGTGAGTGTCATCGCTGAATCGCAAAACCAGGCCATTGAGCAGCTGAAAGCATCAATGGAAGAAATGGCCGAGGATCCGAAACTCAATGGGCTTGGCGAGCGCGCACAGAAAGAAATGTCGGCGGCGTTTGATAAGCTTGAAGACGTCAAAGCTGGTAAAGAGTCCGCTCGCCTGGCTGAAGCCATGTCGATGGAGCAAGCAATCGTGCGGACATTGCTGGAAATGCGTGCTGCTGAGTTTCAGGTTCAGCAGCAACAGCAGGGCGGCGGTGGTGGAGGAGGCGGAGGCAGTGCTTCACAACAACAACTGCAGCAACTGGAACTCGACAACGAACGCAACCGGTATGAAACCGAACAACAAGTTCAGCAACAGCAGGAGCAGACTCAGCAACAACGCGAACAGATCCAGGTACTGAACCGTCTGAAAGAACTGGCTCGGCGCCAGCAAATGGTGAATGAGCGCCTGAAGCAGCTTGAATCTGAATTGAGAGCTGCAACCACGGAGAAAGAAAAAGAAGAAATCGAACGAGAACTCAAACGCCTTCGCGACGAACAACGCGAAATGCTGCGTGACGTCGATGAGTTAAGTGAACGCATGGAACAGGCCGACAGTCAGCAGTCCTCTGAGAAAAAGCGTGCCGATCAGCAAGAGAAGCAGCAACAAATGCAAGATC